>DYNS01000204.1 GCA_020720965.1 Anaerolinea sp.
ACCCTGCCAGAAGTCGCCGTCTCCTTTGGCATTGTCGCCGCCGGGGTGCTGGCTTTCAACCTGGCAGCCAAATACCTGCCCCTCTTCGAGCACGCCGAACACGCCTCATAACCGCATCGGTTTTGCCATCAGCGGGTTGCCCAGAAGCGTTAAAATCTGTGCAGCCCGCTTTTCTATTCTTCCTCTCCATGATGAAAAAAAACCTCCCGCCCCTGCTTGCCTCCGTTTTTTTGCTTCTTGCCCTTGCCTTTGCCTGGCATCAAGAGCAGACCGCCCCCTCGCCGGTTGCCCTGACCCCCAGCCTCACCGGGCAGACCGAATATTGCCTCACCTGTCACGCCGACCTGCCTTCCATCAGCCCCTCGCATCCGGTGGAAGTCTTTGGCTGCGTGGTTTGTCATGGCGGCGAGCCGCTGGCATTGCAGCAAGACGCCGCGCACCGGGGGCTGCGCGGGGGTGCGAACCCCTCCGATTTGACGGTGGCAGAGCAGTCGTGCGGTGGCAGCGCCTGTCACAGCGGGGAGGCTGCCGGGGGGCGTGACCATCTTCAGCGGGTGCAAACCAGCATCCAATCCACTTACACCGGGGCAATTACCAGTGTGCGTTACACCTTTGGGGCGCAGGATAGCCTTCAACCCTTGTTTGGGACGACCGAACAGGTCGATTCTATCTCCCGCACGGGCATTACCCGCCTGCAAGCCTTTGACCCCGCCGCCGAGTTAAACCCCCAACTGCAAAAATTTTCCCAAAATTGCCTTTCCTGCCACCTAAACGCCGCCCCGCCCCCCGGCGCGGACTATGCCCGCGAGACGGGTTGCGCTGCCTGTCACTCCCCCGCCGGGGAACGCCACACCCTTACAACCGCCATCCCCTACACCCAATGCAATGCCTGCCATAATCGCGGCAATTACGACCTGCGGACGATGACCTTTATTCCGCGTAGCGACCAGCCCGTCACCCGCCTGGAAGCCTACTATCAGCCGATTGCCCAGTTTACCCAATGCGAATACACCCTGGATTGTATAGACTGCCATACCCGCGCCGAGGCAATGGGCGATGGCGACCTGCACGCCGACCAGGCGAGCGTTCAATATGTGCAGTGCAAAACCTGTCATGGCACTCTGGAGGAATTGCCCCTGACCAAAACGCTCACCGACCCCAACGACCTGGCGTTTAGAATGGATTTTCTCAACCCGGTGATGAACCTGAAACCCGGCGATACCATCCTCGTTACCGAGCAGGGCGAACCGCTTTGGAATACCCGCCAACTGCCAGACGGAACTTTTGAGATGGTGGGCAAAGCCAACAAGCAATACTTCACTTTTCGCCCGGTGATGGGAACCGCCTGCCAGCAAAACCCCACCCAACAAGAATCGCAGTATTGCCATCAGTGTCACGCTTTACAAAAATGATGCCCTAAAGTTGTATGGTTACAAACCCCAAAAATCCGCTATGATGTAAGCAAGAGGCAAACATTCTCAGATGGAGAGAAAAGAAGCCCTATGACCAATCACAGCGACACCCCAACCGAAGTGGAGCAATTGCGGCAGGAACTGAAGGCAAGCCGCGCCACGCTTGCCATTTACGAGCGCATGTTGCAAGAGAGCAGCGGACGTTTTCATCGCCTGTTTGAGACAATGGCGGAGGGGGTTGTATATCAGGACACAGACGGCTATGTCACCCTCGCAAACCCCAGAGCGGAGGAAATTTTGGGGCTAACCCTGGATGAAATGCGAGGGCGCACCTCCTCCGACCCGCGTTGGCGTGCCATCCGCGAAGACGGCTCTCCCTTCCCCGGCGAAGAACACCCGGCAATGCTCGCCCTGCGGACGGGCAAACCGGTGAACAACGTGGTGATAGGCGTGTACGACCCCCGCGCCCAAATGACCCGCTGGCTCAACGTCAATGCCGTGCCGCTTTTTGCGGGCGGACAAGCCCCCAGCCAAGCCTATGCCACCTTTAGAGACATTACCCGTGAGAAAAATGATGAACTTCTGAGCCAAAAACGCCTGGAACTGATGGAATACACCCTCAGCCACTCTTACCCCGAACTGATACGAAAATCCATCGAATGTTTGGCGGACATTTCTTATAGCCCCATTGGTTTTTTTCACAAAGTTACCAACAAAGGTCAATCCGTGCGTTTGATGGCATGTACGGGCGAGGCTTTCTGTAAATCCTGCACCATCCCTTCCGAAGATATTTCCCCAGGATATCCCCTTCAAAAAGCCGGAATTTTGGCAGATGCTGCCCGCCTGTGCAAACCTCTCCTTTATAACGACTCCCCCAACGCCCCAGACCGAAAAGGCTTATCCCCAGGACATCCCTCTCTTAACCGGGAAATGATACTTCCCATCCTGCGGGGCGGGCAGGTTGTTGCCCTTGCCGGAGTCGCCAACAAACCAGAAACCTACTCCGAAGCCGACCTGCACCTCGCCGCCCGCTTCGCGGACTTCCTGTGGGATATTCTGGAGCGCAAACAATCCGAAGATGCCTTGCGCGAGAGCGAAGAAAAACACCGGCGGCTGGCAGATGCCCTCAAAACTGCCCAGCAGGAGCTGCTGGACCTCAACCGAACCCTGGAACAGCGCATTCAACAACGCGCCGCCCAAGTGCAAGACCTGTACGATAACGCCCCCTGTGGCTATCACTCGCTGGATGTAGACGGAAACTACGTCATGGTCAACCAAACCGAAGCCAATTGGCTCGGCTACACCCGCGAAGAACTGCTGGACCGCCCCTTTGCCAGTTTGCTCAGCCCCCAAAGCCTTGCCGTCTTTGAACGTAATTTTTCCGACTTCAAAAAATACGGCTACATCAAAGACCTGGAGTTTGACCTGCTGCGCCGGGACGGAAGCATCCTGCCTACCCTCTTTAGCGCAACCGCCATCTACGATAGCGAAAGACGCTACGTAATGAGCCGCTCCACCCTCTTTGACAACTCTCAGCGCAAAAGAGCCGAAGACGCTCTGCGCGAGAGCGAAGCCCAAAACCGCCTGCTCTTTGAAGAAGCCCCGGATGCCATCCTGCTCATCGAACCCTCCGGCGCTCTCGCCCGCTCCAACCGCGCCTACGAAACTCTCACCGGCATCCCTGGTGCCGAAATGTCTGGCAAGACCGCCCTGGAATTGGGCATCATCTCACCCGAAGTGGAAGAAACCCTGCGCCAGAGAGTCTTGCACGCCCTGCAAACCCAGGAAAACTTCATCCGCGCCGAATACGACATCCGTCATCGGGACGGAAGCCTGCGCCAGGTGGAAAGCCGCATCTTCATTCTCTACATCCAGGGGCAGCCCAAAGTCCTCGTCACCACCCGCGATATTTCCCTGCACAAACAAACCCAGGAAATCCTCCGCCGCGCCAACGAAGAAATGGAACGCGCCCTGCGCGTAAAAGACGAATTTTTGGCAAGCGTCAGCCACGAACTTCGCACCCCCCTTACCGGCATTTTAGGGCTTTCCGAGGTCCTCCTCCGCGACACCTACGGCGACCTGAGCGAAAAGCAACGCACCGCCCTGCAAAACATAGAGAAAAGCGGAAAACAACTGCAACAACTCATCACCGACATTCTCGACCTTTCCAAATTGGAAGCCGGAAGATTTGACCTGCGCCCCGAACCCTGCTCCGTTGCAGAGGTCTGCCAGGAAAGCCTGAAAGCGATAACCCCGTTGGCGCAAGGCAAACGCCAAACCCTGCAATTCTCCCCGCCTCCGGGTAAACTCCTCCTTTCTGCCGACCGGCGGCGGCTGAAGCAAATGCTCGTTCACCTCCTTAGCAACGCCGTCAAATTTACGCCCCAGGGCGGGCAGCTTGGCATGGATGTGGAATGGATTCCAGCCGAAAACCTTGTTATCATCACTGTATGGGACAAAGGCAAAGGAATCGCCCCAGAAAACCTCCCCCGTCTCTTTAAACCCTTCGTCCAGCTCGATTCCAGCCTTGCCCGTCAGCATGGCGGCGCAGGTTTGGGTCTTGCCCTGGTGAAGAAGATGGCAGAACTACACGGTGGCTCCGTCCGGGTGCAAAGCGCCCCTGGTGAAGGCAGCCAATTCAGCATCCTGTTACCCTGCCCCAAGGATGGATGACCATGACCGAACAAGCCAAAGTTCTTATTATTGACGATGAACCCATTGCCCGCATTACTTTGGAAGCCCTGCTCTCTGCCGAAGATTACCAACTCCACTTTGCAGAAGACGGCATGGAAGGGCTTGCTCTCGTTGCCAACCTCCGCCCGGATGTTGTGCTTTTGGACGTAATGATGCCGGGAATGAACGGTTTCGATGTCTGCCGTGCCATTCGCGTAATGGAAATGGTGAGCGAAGTCCCCATTCTCCTCATCACCGCCCTGGACGACCGCGAATCGCGCCTGGAAGGTTTACGTGCCGGAGCCGATGACTTTATCTCCAAACCTTTCGACAGCATCGAACTCATGGCGCGGCTGCATGGCATTGTGCGCCTCAACCGCTACCGCCGTATTGCGGAGCAGCGCCGCCTGCTGGAGAATCTGCACCAGGAACTGCTTCTCTCCTACGATAAAACCATCGAAGGCTGGTCCCGCGCCCTGGATTTGCGGGACAAGGAAACCGAAGGTCACTCTCTGCGCGTAACCGAGATGACGGTAGAACTTGCCCGCCTGGCGGGCATGGACTCGGAGACTCTTCGTCATATTTGGCGTGGCGCTCTCTTGCATGATATTGGCAAATTGGGAATTACCGATGCCATTTTGCACAAACCAGACCAACTCACCCCGCAGGAATGGGATATTATGCGCCTGCACCCCGTTTACGCTTACGAATGGCTTTCCCAAATCCCTTACCTGCGCCCCGCACTGGATATTCCCTACTGTCACCATGAGAAATGGGATGGAAGCGGCTATCCACGCGGCTTAAAAGGGGAGGAAATTCCCCTACCCGCCCGCCTGTTCGCCGTTGTGGATGTGTGGGATGCTCTAACCTCTAACCGCCCCTACCGCGAGGCGATGCCGCCCGAAGAAGCCTACCGGTACATTCTCTCTCAATCGGGCAGTCATTTCGACCCGCAGGTTGTCCTCATCTTCAGCCGGTATCTCACTCTGGCAGGGAAACTGCCCCAAGCGGTGCTGGCAGGCGAATGAGCAGGGCGCTGCCCTTGCCGGGTTGGCTTTGCATGGCGATTTGCCCGCCCATGTTCTCCGTCAGCGATTGGGCAATGGGCAAGCCAAGCCCAAACCCTGGCAGGGTAAGGCTCTCCTCGCCACGATAAAACCTGTCGAAGAGGTGGGCAAGCTTTTCGGGGGGGATTCCCTCTCCAGAGTCCTGCACCTTTATTTCCACGAACCCGGCTTCGGCTTGGGTCAAAATTTCCACATCGCCGGGGGTATGCTTGAGGGCGTTATCCAACCCGATGAGTAGAATCTGCTTCAGGGCATCTCTATCTGCCCAAACCCGCAGGTTGGGGGCAGCCTGCAAGCGAATTTGCCTTTCTGGTGCAAGTTGGCGTGCCTGACGGGTTACTTCCTCTAACAGGGGCGGCAGGGATAGGGCTTCGGGGGTGAGGCTGCGCCCGGCATCCGCCCTTGCCAGGATGAGCAGGTCGTTCACCAGGCGGATGAGTCGGTCGCTTTCTTCGGTCATGTCTTTCAGAATATCGGTCTGGTCTTCGGGGGGCAGGGCGGGTTTGCGCCC
>DYNS01000205.1 GCA_020720965.1 Anaerolinea sp.
TGATTTCCTGCCCATCCAGCCAAACTTCCCAGCCCAAGCCCCAGGCGGAGATGGCGGGTTGTTCCCAGTTGTCTTCCACAAAGCGGATGTCGTGCTGACGCGGGTCTATGCCGATGGCTTTGAGGGATTCGAGGTAGAGTTCCTGGGGGTTACCGGGGTCGGGCTTGAGAATGACCTGGTATTGGTAGTGCATTTGCAGGCGGTTGGGGTTTTCGCCGTAGCGCCCGTCGTCCGGGCGGACAGAGGGTTCGACATAGGCGACATTCCAGGGTTCGGGTCCGAGGACGCGCAGGAAGGTGGCGGGGTTCATGGTTCCCGCGCCGACCTGGGTGTAGTAGGGCTGCCAGATGAGGCATCCGCGGGATGCCCAGAAGTTTTGCAAAGAGAGAATGAGGGATTGGAAGGTGTGAGTCATGGGAGTTAATGGTGTGGAATGAGAAAGATACAAATTATTACAGAGGCAAATAGATAACCTGGTCTTGTAATTCTTGTTCACCGGCACTCTTGGCGATAATTTCCAGGTCTTGGACGCAAGCGCCTATGGTCACACGCAATTGGTGGGCGTAAATTACCCCGGAAAAAGACTCGCTAACACGATGACACTTTGCCGCTTCCTCTAACAAATCATCATCCTGTGTAAATAAAACGCGCCTTAGTTCGTGCGCCCGCCGAAGTAAATTTCTATCATCCAATTGGTCTGCACCGTCTTCATGCGCCGTAAGGACATCTATACCACGCACACGCAACGCCAATGTAATGGCTTTTGGAACATGGTGGTCCATGTAAAACAATATCGACATCAAACCAACCCTTCAGCCTTTAGTCGTTTCACCAAAGGAGAGACGGGTATGAGGCTTTTAATCTGGTCAATTTTGCGAAGCCGGGCTTCAATGTCCGCATCGAGAACATCGCGGTGGTCCCAGTAGTAAGCAAGCGCAGAATGAACTTGCCCAAGCGTAAGGTGCGGAAATTGAACAATTAACTCTTCTGCGCTCCAGCCATAGGCGGTTTGACCGAGAACAAGTTCTACCACCTTTATCGTAGTTCCTGCAATTAAGGGCGTGTTAGTTTCGTTTAGGACAATGTGTTCATAACGGGTTTCTACAAGCATGTCATTTCTCCTGCGGCGGTCTCGGACAAGGACAGGTATGATTTGCCTCTGACTGACACTGGCGGAGGATTATACCGTGAAAAAGAAACCGTCCGCCGAAGGCGGGAAAAGGTATACTTGCATCATCACTCTTCTGTTTCTCTCCCCAAGGAGGTTCGCATGTTCGATACAATTTTGCTGGCGGTGGATGGTTCGGAACACGCGCTGCGGGCAACCGCTGCGGCAGCGGAAATGGCGCGCAAACATCAATCCCGGTTGTGGGTGGTGACGGTGGTCAGCCCTTTGCCCGGCACCTACGCCGCCGGTTTGGGCGCGGATAACGTGACCAAACTGGAGAATTTTCAACAAGAGCAGGCGCAAGAACTGCTGGAACAGACCAAAGCCAACCTGGGCGAGGTGGCGGCGCACGCTCAGACCGAAGTGCTGCACGGCACACCCGCCGAGATGATTTTGCAGGCGGTGGAAACCTATCAGGCGGACCTGGTGGTGATGGGTTCTCGCGGGCTGGGCAGGTTGGGCGGCTTGCTACTGGGCAGCCAAAGCCAAAGAGTGATTCAGCACGCAAATTGCCCGGTTTTACTCGTCAAGTGAGAGGCGGCGGGCAAGCGCCTCCGCTTCGGCAAATTCCCCCGGTGTATTCAGGTTCCAAAAAGCCAGCCCTTGCAAATCGTAGGGGCTGGTTTCGTTTTCCTCCAGGTAGCGGGCTTGTACCTGCCCCAACCAGGAGACGAGGCGCATCTGCCCGGCGCGCAGGGCGTTTTGCACAGCGGGCAGGCAGGCGGCACGGCGATAGAGGGCGTGCAGAGGCTCCAGGTTGTCGCCAGAGCGCCGGGGCAGGGCAGCGTCTGCCCCTTCTTGCTGCAAAATTTGCCACTCCCGGCGCAACAGGGCAAGGCTGACAAAGGGCATATCGCAGGCGATGACCGCCACAAAAGGGCAGGCGGCATGATGCAGGGCGCTGTGCAGCCCACCCAACGCCCCCCGCTCCGGGTACACATCCGGGTAGGTGGGCAGGTTCAAAAACCGGTAAGGCTCCGGCTCGTTGGCAATGAGAATGACCTGATGGGCAAAGGGCGAGGCGAGGCGCAACACCCTGGCAATGAGAGGCTCACCCAAAAAGGGTAAAAGGGCCTTGTTCTGCCCCATGCGGGAGGATTTTCCACCCGCCTGAATGGCAAGGGTAACGCCGTTTTCAGGGCAGGTCTTTGGGGAGGAGGAAATCGCCATAGGGCAGGCAGGGGAAAGGGCTGAGGGCGGTAATCGCGTTCAGGTTCAGCGCCCCGTACAGGTGCGGGAACTGTTGCCCGGCTTCCGTTGCCGGGGCATTCTCTGCGCCGGAGGGGTGTACCGGCGCCTCGAAGCGCAGTTCGGCTTGCAAGAGGCTGGTTTCTACGGTGAGAATGACCAGGTCACTCTGCCCGCGATAAAAGGCGTTGGCAACCTGTAAAATCTGCTCCCGTGTGGAAAAGTGAATGAAGCCTTCCGAATCCAGGCTGGGGGCGCGGTAGGCACCGGTTTGGTGGGCTTGCAGCGCGGCGTGCTGGGTGGTGATGTGGTAAATCTTCGTCATGGCAGCACCTGATAAATGGCGGTTTTTCCATCGGTGTAAATTTTTTGCCAATATATGCCGTTGTTTTCTTCAAATTTGGCAATGCCTTCGGGGTAGTAGATGCGCTCCAACTGCCCGACAATGATGTAGGAGACGTTGTATTTTTGCAAAATGCGCCGGGCATCGGCTGCAAAGGGGGCGCTGTAGAAGGATGCGACATCCTCCACCCGGTCTGTGACCCAGTTGGAGGGGAAGAGGGCGCGTTGCTGACGCTGATGCCAGTTCCAGCCGACCACACCGGGCAAGCCGGTGTAGATGGTGAAGCGAGAACCCCAGCGGTATTCCGGGGTATTGGCTTCGATGATAACCGGCGAACCGGGGATGTTTTCCTGCATCCAGCGAATGGCGAGGTAGTCCTCATTGAGGGTCATGTCTTCCCTATCCCAAAAGGTGGAGTAGTACATGTAGTCCATGCTGTTGAGTGTGAAGGGGACGTTGTTCGCCATGCGGTCGCGGATTTTGTCCATTCCGGCGGTGAAGAGGTAAATGGCGGCTGCCGCAAAGAGCAGGGTGAGAGCGGTTTGCCAAAATCCACGCCATAGGGCTGTCCATTCGTCCAGTTCGGTCAAAATCCAGCCGAAGGCGGCGGCAGAGGCAAGGGCGAAGAGAATCCAGGCTTGCAGGTAAAACTTGAAGACGGTATTCATGCGCCCAATATCGCCCACCAGGACAATGACTTCCACCAGCAGGGTGAGTACCAAGCCGGTGCCAATCATAAACAACGCCAGGCGTTTAGAGTCTGGTTGGGCGGGGCGGAGCATGAGCAAAAGCGCCCAGGCTGCCATCGGCAGGGCAAGCCAGGCAATTTCTACCTTAAAGACGAATTGAAGCAGGAGAGTGAGGGAGACCAGTAAGCCCAGGGCGGCTTCTATGCCGTGCCGATACGGTTGCAGTTTAGACAACGCCGAAACGGGGGTTTGCGCCATCCATTGGCGGGTTTCCCAACTCATCCAGGAGAAGATGATGAAGAGGAATAAGCCCCAATGGCTAAAGTAAGACCAGATGGGCGTTTTTTCGTTTTCCCAAAGGTCCATTTTGCTGTAGTCCAAGCCGTACCAACGCGCAAAGGGCTGGTAAAAGAGCAGGGCAAAGCCCACCAAAATCCCCATACCGGCAGCAGCCAGGGCAAAACGCTGCAAAAGCGGAGAAAGCCCCAGGCGGGGTTGGGTGACGGGAGCATAGCGGAAGATGGCGTAGCCCGCCACGAGAGCGGTTAATGCCAGGTAGGTGGGAAAATCCCAGGTGTTGGTGGGGCGAAGAGCGCCAACCACCAAACCGCCAAAGGCGAGGGTGAGAAGCCAGCGCCAGCCGGAAAGGTTGCGAACCAGCAAAGCCGAAACTGCCCAGGCAACCGCCAACACGGTGAGGGGCATGGCTATCATGTGGGCGTGCAGGTCGCTGTATAAAAAGGTGAAAAGCGGGAATTCGGTAATCGCCAGGTCGCCGGTGGGCATGACGCGGCTGGGAGCCCAATACCACTCTCCCCAGCCAACCGGAAGAGTATGCCCGGAAAAGGAAAGCAGTTTGCCAATCCCTTGCGCCGCCCAAAGCCAACGCTCAAAAAACCATACTTCCGCGCCTTCAAAGAGTTCGTTAGGAACCATCATCTTTTGCAGGGCGTGAAAAACAAGCCTCACCGTCCCCAGGTTGCCCACCAGCACCAAACCGGCACTCGCCGCCAAGCCGCCCCACAAAGGACGAGAAAAAAGCGGGCTTTCCTTCTGCGGGTTTGCCAGCAAATTCCAGGCTACCGAAAAACCGCCCACGCCCAACAAGGCAAACAGGGTGGGCAAAACAAAGTTATAAGCAATGGCAGGAACAATCCCAAGCATTTTGATGGGCGTACCAACCAGCACAAAGCCCCAATAGTAATAGTTGATGTAGCCGCCCGCGTACCAGGGGTCGTAAGGCGGGAAGGAAGTGCTTTTTAGCACCGCGTTCAGGTAGGAGAAATCCATGGGGCGCTCGCCGCCGCGTGCCGGATGCCATAAATCCGGGTTGGCGAGACGGATGCCAAAGTCGATGGCGAAGAGCAGGAGGAAGAGGGCTTCCACCAGCAGGAGGTATTTCCCTTTTTGGCGGAAGAAGGCGGCGAGGTCTTTTCTCTGCGCCCAAAACGCGGCAGCCCCCGCCAAAAGAATCAACCCGTAGCCTGTCCAAATAAGTCCCCGGCTGTATTCCAACCCGAAAGAGCCTGCCAGCCAGGCAAAATATGCCAGCAGCAGCAAACCTGTCAGGCGCGCCAGGGGGTATCCGGCATCTGGCAAGCCGGGCAAAAGATGGCGCAGCAGGGGAAAGGTGAAGAACCCCAGCGCCGACAATGCAAGATACCAAAGTAAAAGCCCCACAAAAGGCTGAGCGTTTTGCAAAGCCTGATACGAGAAGAGATTGCTCCAGGTGCCGCCCGCCTGTTGAGCGGCAAGCCGGTCGGCGGGGAGGGTCAGGTCGCCGGGGTAACGGCTTGCCTGCCGGGGGGTGATATGCACCACGCGAGATAAATCTACCGCGCCGAGGATGGCGCTTGCTTTTTCCGGGCTGTAGTCGGCGGTTTTCTTAAAAAGCAGCACTTTGGGGGCATCGTAAACGGTGAAGGCTTCTTCTGCAAATTGGGTGTTCACCTGCCAGCCAAAAATCTCCGGGTAGGAGGTAAAGGTTTGCACCAGTTCAAAGCCCAGGCTGCCAGTGAACATGCCTGGCTCTGCCACGTTGTAACACCAGATGACATCTTTCTCCGGCGGGCAGCCGAGCAGGGCGCGGTAGTAGGTGACAGTGAGAGGGTAACGCTCCGGGATGCGGGTGGTAGTTGCCCATTGGCGGTTGGAGGTGATGAAGATGTAGTCGCCGCTTTGCAGATTGGTGAGAAAGAGATTCAGTTTTTCCTGGTTGTCGTCCCAGTACATCTCAAAGTTCAGGTCGCCCTGATAC
>DYNS01000530.1 GCA_020720965.1 Anaerolinea sp.
GATTTTTCAGTACCACTCCCCACGGCTGCGTGGGGAGCGCCCCCAGCCCGCAGCCGCCCACCCTTGCGCCCCTGCCCGCTCTACCTACACCCACCCTTCCCATCCCCACCCTCGCGCCCGCGCCCCTGCAAAGAACTCAATACGCCCTCTCCGCTCACATGGATTACGCCAACCACACCGTGCAGGTGAACGAGGAGATTCTTTACCCCAACCTGACCGGCGAACCCCTCCCGGATTTGCTGCTGGCGGTAAACCCCAATCTTTGGAACGGCGTTTTTAACCTGCAAAACCTGCGCCTCAACGACCAGCCCTGGCAAAATTACAGCCTGCAAAGCCACGCCCTGCAAGTGAACCTGCCCACGCCCCTGCCGCCTCAGCAAACTGTCAAAATTGGCATTGCCTACACGCTAACCCTGCCCTACAGTGCCGCAAAAGTGGAAAACTTCGGCTACACTTACCGCCAAACCAACCTCATAGACTGGTATCCCTTCATCGTCCCCCGTCAAAACGGTGGTTGGGTACTCAACCCGCCCCACACCTACGGCGAAAACCTGGTTTACCCCCTTGCAGATTTTCGCCTGCGCCTGACCTACGCAGACGCCGCCCCACCCGTCACCGCCGCCGCCGCCCTCCCCAGGCAGGAGGAAAACGCCCTGGTGTACGAACATCTCAACGCCCGTAATCTCACCCTCAGCGCCAGCCCATACTTTGCCCTGCTCCAAACCGAAGCAGGCGGAATCCCGATTCAGCAGTACTACTTTGCAGAAGATGCCGCTGCTGCCGCCCACGTGCTGGAGATGACCCGCCTCGCCCTGCTCACCTACGCCAACGCCTATGGCGCTTATCCCCGCCCCAGCCTCACCATCGTAGAAACCGACCTGAGCGATGGCTTGGAAGCCGATGGACTCTACTTCCTCGCCGCCGACTTTTACCAAGCCTTTGACGGAACCGTCCGAAACAACCTCACCACCATCGCCGTCCACGAGACCGCCCATCAGTGGTGGTATGGCGCAGTCGCCAACGACCAGGCGCGGCAGCCCTGGCTGGACGAAAGCCTCTGCACCTACAGCGAGCGCATCTTCTACGAAACCAATTACCCCGGTGCTCTCAGTTGGTGGTGGAATTTCCGCATCTATTACCATAACCCCAGCGGGTACGTGGACTGGCAAATTTACGACACCGAATCCTTCCGCCCCTACGTCAACGCCGCCTACTTTCAGGGCGCAAAATTTTTAGAAAGCCTCCGCACCCGCACCGGAGATGCCGCCTTCTTCGCCTTCCTGCAAGCCTATTACGCCCAAAACAAAGGGCAAATTGCCACAACCCAAAACTTCTTTTCTGCCCTGCGCCAAAACACCCAAGCCGAATACGCCGACCTCCTCGCCACCTACTTCCTCGGACAACCATGAGAAAAATTCTCCACGCCCTTCTTCTTCTCGGAATCATCCTGACCGCCTGCGCCCCCGCCGACCTGGGCGTTGTCACCGTTACCGCAACCGGACAGCCCAGCCCAGCCGCCCCGCCGATTGCTTCACCCGTGCCACAAACCCAAGCCCAA
>DYNS01000206.1 GCA_020720965.1 Anaerolinea sp.
CTCCGCCACCACCACCGCCTGGATAGTCGCCACCATCCCGGCTTTTACCGCCCTGCTGGGCTGGATTTTTTTAAGAGAGAAGTTGGGCGCTCCCGGCATCGCCGGGTTGGGGATGGCGGCTGCCGGGGTGCTGCTCATCGTCAGCAAGGGAGATTGGCTCGCACTGGCGCAGGGCAATTTTGGCACGCCCGGCGACTTTCTCATCCTCATCAGCGCCGTAAATTGGGCAGTTTTTTCGGTGCTTTCGCGGCGCGGGCTGCAAAAACACCCCGCCACCCGCATGATGTTCTATGTAATGCTCAACGGCTGGGCGTTTGCCGCTCTTTGGCTTTTTGGCTGGGAGGGCGGGGGCGGTCAACTGCTGAACATGAGCACGGCAGGCTGGGTCAGCCTCGCCATCCTGGGCGTTTTCGGCTCTGGAATAGCCTACCTCACCTGGTATGACGCGCTGCAAACCCTGCCTGCCGCGCAATTGAGCGTCTTTATCTACATCGAGCCGCTTGTCACCGTCTTTGCCGCCGCCCTTTTTTTGGCGGAAAGCATTACCCTGGCTTCCCTCATCGGCGGGGCGCTGACGGTTGCGGGGGTTGCCCTGGTAAACCGGCGTTAAGCCTGCTGCGGCGCAGAGACGATAACCGGACCGGCATTCGATTCGCAGGTCTTATGAGCGCCGTCACAAAATGGGAAGTTGGCAGACTTCATGCAGCGACACAGCGCCACTTTCTCGCCAGCTTCCAACTTCACTTCGGTTCGCAGGTGTCCTGCGCGGTCTTCGGTGCTGTGTTCAGCCATTTTTGCCTCCAAAATAATCAGAATGGACGGGATTATAATGGTGGAATGTTGGAAAACCGTAAGACCTACCGGGCAGAAGTGCAGGAAATTGAAGGCGGATTTCGCCTTTGGCTGCCCGCCGGAGAAAAAAACGCCTACCGCCTGGCAGATTTGGAAGATTACGCCCGCCTGCCTCGCCGCAATTTTCTTTGGCGGGAGGGATGCACCCTGCGGCTTGCCTGCCGCGTAAGCGCGGAAAACCTGCCCGGAACCTGGGGATTTGGGCTATGGAATGACCCGTTTAGTCTGTCGCTCGGTGTGCAGGGGTCTCCGCGCCGCCTGCCAGCCCTGCCCAACGCCTGTTGGTTTTTCCACGCTTCGCCAGAGAACTACCTCTCCTTTGCGCCCGCTTCCCCCGCCAATGGATTTTTGGCGCAGGTCTTTTCTGCGCCCGCTTTACCCTCCCTCTTACTGGCTCCGGCGGCGCTGGCAAGCCCCCTGCTTTTGGCGCGACCCGTTTCGCGCTGGCTGCGGGCAGAAGTGGCAGGGAGACTCATCCGCGAGGAGGCAAAAAGCCTGGATGTGGAAACGACTCGATGGCACGAATACGAAATTCGGTGGGAAAAGGGGCAGGTAGTCTTTCTTGTGGATGGGGAGGTTCGGCTGGAGAGTTCCCTCCGCCCCCAGGGTGCGCTGGGGCTGATTGTGTGGATAGATAATCAGTACGCCGCTTGGGAGCCGAGCGGGGCAATGCGGGTGGGTCTTTTGGCGCACCCGCCCATGTGGCTGGAGATGAAAGGTTTGGAGATTCGTCAAAATAAAATGCCCCGGCGCTAAACCGGGGCATTTTGCTCATTTTTTTGCCGCTTTTTCTTTGGCAAAGTTGATTGCCGCCACGACAAGCCCAATGGCAAGGGCAATTGCCCCCAGCCAGTTGAGAGAGAGGGGCAGCGAGAACTGCCGAAAAAGAACATCCAGCACAATCCCCAACACGAACATGCCGCCAAACATGCGATTATGATAAAACGCAAAGCCGGAGAACCAGGTGGGCCAAAAGAGCTCGAACCCGGCGGGGGGTCCCTGAGGACGGGGTTTGGTGAGGACTGCCGTTGCAAAGAAGGCGCGTTTGATGCCAAACAAGACGAGCAGCATAAAGGTGGAGAAATAGCCAATGACGACCAGATAGATGACAATGGCGTAGGCGATGAAAATGGCGGCGATGGTGGTGTAACGGGCAAACGTTTCACCCACCCGCACGGGGAAGGTTCCAACGCCTTTTTTGCGGTCATCCACCAGTTTATCGGTGTGCTTGGCAACGTTGATGCTGGCAACGCTTAGCCCAAAGGGAACTCCCGCCAGGGCTACCAACCAGATGTTCTCTGGCACGGGGTTGCCATGCCCCAAAGAGAGAACCAGGTATACCCCGGCTATCATAATGGGTCCCCAAATGAGGAAGATGGCGAGTTCGCCCAATGCCCAATACTTCATGGGCCAGGTATAAAAAAGAAGGACGAGAGAGCCAAAAGCAAATAGGCTGATGATGACCGGGTTGGCTTGGGTGTACCAGACTGCATAAACACCAGAAAGAGAGGCGATAAAACCGCTTGCCAAAAACCACTGAATTTGCTGAGGCTTTGTCCAGAAGCCTTGCACAAGCGGGTGAACCCCATACTGCGTGCGGAAGTAGTTATCTTTATCCACCCCGCGTGAAAAATCGGTAAAATCATTCAGCAGGTTGTTGGTTCCATGAGCAATAAACAACCCCAAAGTAACCACAAGCCAGGGTAAAAGCTCAAAAATTCCATCTTTCCAAGCGAGCACCCCGGCGATGATGGAGGAATAGACAGTGACCATCGTCACTGCCGAGCGGGTGGCTATGAGCCATTTCGAAATCACGTCCAGAGAATCCCATTCTTTCTTATCATCCATTTTAATGAGTTCCCAAGATGCTTTTTTCCACATTCCAAAGTTAACATGCATAATTCAATCTCCTTTCTGGTAATTGGCGCGATTATAATGTGAAGCCTGCCACATTTGTCCAAGTTTTTTCCAGGTTAAAAAAGAATCACCCAAAGGCGGCAAAAGGATGACCAACCTTAACCCGCTTAGGGGATGCAACCAACCAGGTTTAGCAAAGGAAGCCCGCATAAAAACGCCCTCCCTCCCCACCCCGCAATGGTTGAGCCAAAAGTTCTCCCTCCCTCAACACGGCATGGTCCTCATCCTGCTGATGGGGCTGCTGAATGGCTTGCTATACACCTTTCTCATCCCCGCCTGGTGGCATTATGACGAACCGGGGCATTTTGAATACGTTTGGGTCATCCTGCACAAAACCGCCCTACCCTCCATGCAGGATGTGGACGAAACCATGCGGCAAGAACTCGCCGCCTCGCTGGAAGAATACCGCTTTTACGAATTTCAGAGCGCCATATACCGACCACAAGCCGGTCAACCGGCATGGATAGGCATTCCGCAGCTGGTTAATTTACCGCTCTACTACTGGTACGTTTCTCTCCCCCTGCGGCTCTTCCCCTGCTTAGGCTTTGCCGCCCAAAACTACCTAATCCGCCTGGCAACCCTGGGGCTAATGCTTGCCACCCTGCAACTCTCGCACGCGACCATGAAAGAAGTCACCCTGGCGGGACATCCCCTGCGCTGGATGATACCGGCGTTTTTGGCGCTCCTGCCCGGTTTTGTGGAACTGATGACCTCCATCAGCGATGACGCGGGAGCGGTGTTCACCTTCTCGGTCTTTTTGCTTTTCGCCACCCGGCTCATCGTGCGCGGCTTTCAGTGGCGCAGCCTGGCGGGGATGCTCCTGGGCGTGGCAATGTGCCTGCTCACCAAAAACACAGTCTGGATAAGCCTCCCCGCCGCCGGGCTGGTACTGCTCTTCACCCTTCTGCGCGGACGCTGGCAGTGGGCAGCCTGGGCGCTTGGCGGGTTGGCAATTGCCCTGGGTCTCCTCCTCAGCATTCGGTGGGGAGACGCCGCTTCATGGTTCCCCGCCAACGGCGCAGAAGAAACAATCCGCAGCCTGCAAAAAAGCCACAGCGGGCAGGCATCCCTAAGGGTTTCCCCACAAAACGAATGGGTAGCCCAAGCCATCCCCCCCGAAGTAATGCGCCCACAGCGCAGCCAAACCCTCACCTTTAGCGGTTGGGTCTGGTCTGCCGTGCCGCAAAATACACGCCTGCCCATCGTGGCGGCGGATGTCCCCGGCGTGCCCGTCTTCAGAGGCGGAGAGAGCATCCCAACCGATACAGAACCGCGCCCCTTCACGTTTACCGTGTTCATCCCGCAAGAAACCGGGCGGGTCATCGTCACCCTGCCCGCCGCCGAAACAGCCGTTTTTTATGACGACCTCGCCCTCAGCGCCGTTTCCGGCGAAAACCTGCTCCGTAACCCATCCGCCGAGGCAGCCTGGTTTGGCTCCGCACTGGAGAAAAACCTGGGCAACCTGCGGATTGGCGGATTCAACTGGTCTGCCACCCTTGCCACCCTGCAAGAACCGCAGGTCAGCCGCGCCCTGAGAGAGCGCACCTTTTGGCAACTCATCGAAACCTTTTGGGGGCAGCCCGCCAAAAACTACGTCCCCATGCTGGGCGGCAGGCGCATGTATCAGATGCTGGCGGCGCTAACGGGGGCTTTGCTCCTTTTGGGGCTGGCGGCATGGGCAAAAAACCGCCGAATCAGCGCGGTTTTCTTTGTGTGGGTCGGGCTGGGGGCACTCTCCTGGTTTCAGACCTTCACACGCGGCGCAAGCGAGCTAGGCAACCCGCTGGATTTCATCGTCCCCTATGCCCGTTACTCCGCCCCGGTCATCCTCATCAGCGGCTGGGCGCTCGCATCCGGCTGGCTGCAAGCCGCCGACTGGCTTAAAAAGCCGCAGTGGGCTCTGCCCGGCTTCCTGGCATTTCTGTTTAGCCTCAACTTATTCGCCCTCCTCAGTGTCTTGCAATTCTTCGTCTTCCCCAACGGAGAAATTTATCTGATACTCTTCGCTCTGGTCTTCTCCGCCTCTTTGGGTTTTCTCCTTACCCAAACATCATCCCCCACCTCGGGCTGAGAAAATTTCGTTTATAATTGCCCGCATGAACCCCAACCCTTCCCCTTACCCTGGCTCCTGAGTAAACCGGAAAGGGATTCCCGCCGCCAAAAAACGGTTCCCCTGCCGGGTGAGCCGTTTTTGTTTGCGAAACAATACCCGCCCATGCAAATCGCCGAACTGACCGAAAAAATGCACGCCTTTGTGCGCTCCAAAGGCTGGTACGAAGCCCAAAGCAAACGCCCCCAAACCCCGCGCAACCTGGCAATTTCTCTCTCGCTGGAGGTTGCGGAGGCGCTGGAACATTTTCAATGGCAAGAGCAAGCCGCCGACCCGCAAGAACTCGCCTCCGAACTGGCAGACATCACCCTCTACCTGCTGCAACTCGCCTCCGTCTCCGGCATAGACCTGGAAGCCGCCGTGCTGAAAAAGTTGGAAGTAAACGCCGGGCGGGTATGGGACGAAGAGTAGCGTAAAAATTGGCACAAAAGGCAAAAACATGAACATCACCATCTTTGGCAGTTCCCAACCCCGCCCCAACAGCCCGGCATACCAGGAAGCCTACAACCTGGGCAAAGCCCTGGCGCAGCGCGGACACAACATCCTCACCGGCGGCTATATCGGCACAATGGAAGCCGCGAGCCGGGGCGCAAGCGAGGCAGGCGGACACGTCATCGGCGTCACCTGCGGCGAAATCGAAGCATGGCGACCGGTGAAACCCAACGAATGGGTGCAGGAAGAGCGCCGCTATTCCACCCTGCTGGGGCGGCTGGAAGCCCTCATCAGCGGTTGTGATGCCGCCTTCGCCCTCCCCGGCGGACC
>DYNS01000531.1 GCA_020720965.1 Anaerolinea sp.
ATGACCCCAAGCAGGATGGGCAGCTCGTCTCTGAAACCGGCGAGGAAGTGTTGCAGGGAAGTTTTTGTCATAGTTGATAGGGCTTGGAGGGATTTTAGGTTAGACTCGGTCAAATTTTGTGTGGTTGGAGGCTGTATGAATTCGTTTTTGGCTTTGCTGCTTACCTTTTCTGCTGCCATTGCCTGGCTGCGGCTGATGGATTTTGCGGCGCACAAAGGCTGGGTGGAGAGCCGCCTGAGCCGCAAGATTATTCACATTGGGACAGGTCCCCTTTTTGTCTTGTGCTGGCTGCTCTTCCCCGGTGAGTGGTACGACCGCTACCTGGCGGCGCTGGTACCGGGTTTGATTACGGTTCAGTTCGCGCTGATTGGTTTGGGCGTGGTGAAGGACGAGGCTTCGGTGCAAGCCATGTCGCGGACGGGCAACCCCAAAGAGATTTTACACGGTCCCCTGTTTTATGGAATCATGTTCGTGGCGCTGACCATCCTTTTTTGGAAGGACTCGCCGGTGGGTATGACGGCGCTGATGATGTTGTGCGGGGGCGATGGGGTGGCGGATGTGGTGGGGAGGAGGTTTAAGTCGCCGCGCCTGGCGCACAGCCCGGAAAAATCGGTTGCCGGGTCTTTGGGAGTCTTTTTGGGCGGATTTTTGCTTGCCTCGGCGGTTTTGGCGGTGTACGTGGCGATGGGCATTTTTGCCGCGCCGTTTTTAGGGTATGTGCCAGCCCTGCTGCTGGTTGCAGCCGCCTCTACAGTGATTGAGTCTTTCCCCCAGAAGGATGTGGATAACTTTACGGTGACGATTGTCGCCGCGTTGATGGGTTTGTGGCTTTTTTAGTCCTATCTGCCCACAAAAAGAGAGCGCACCGGTGAGTGCGCTCTCTTTTTGTGGGTGAGGGGTAAAAAGGTTAAGCGGCAGTGACGACCGGCACGTTCAGGTAAATGATGACGCCGTAAACCAGCACGATGATGCTGAAAATGGCGAAGACCAGGCGCATTTTGCTGTCTTCTGCCAGCAGAGATGCCCAGGCGGCAAAGGCAAGCCCCAGCGCCATGATGAGCATGACTAATTGCAGGCTGTCGCCGCGCTCATTGAACTTTTCTGCCAGGACAAAGAGGTTATCGGCTTCTTCAAACATGGCATTGGGTTCGGCATAGGATGCTTCGTAGTAGGCATCGCTGAAGGGGTCTTCCGGGTTGGCTTCAATGGAGGCTTGCAAATCTTCCGAGAAGCTGAACTGGTAGTATTCGGCTTTGGCTTCATCGTCTGCGGTGTACCAGCCATCGTAGAGGGTGTAGTCGTACACTATCATCTGGTTGGCGGTGAGGTATTCCGCGTTGGCATCTGTCAGTTTTTGCTGACCCTGAACGTTGTACTTGGTCTGGTCAGAATCGGACATGGAGCCTTGATAGCCAGCAACCGCCGTGAGAACGCTGAGGACAGCGATGAGGGTTCCAAGAACGAGTTCGGAAGTGAGAAATTTTAGACGGTCGAGGAGCGAGGAGTTTTTCATATTCTTTCCTAAAGGGTGGTGGGAGTGTGAGTAGATTG
>DYNS01000532.1 GCA_020720965.1 Anaerolinea sp.
CACCAAAGAATCGGTCATCAACCATGAGGTGGGGTTGGACGCAATCGCGCCCGCAGGCGCCAGCGTAAAATCAGGAGACCTCCTCGTGCGGGCGCATGCCAGAAGCAGCGCCGAGGCCGACAACGCAAAACACCGGTTGCGCGCCGCCTTCAATATCTCGCCGGAACCCGAAGCCCCCGCCCCGCTGATCACCGAGACGGTGTGTTAGCCTGACTTTTTTGCCACAAGGCTCACGCGCACGCGAACGCGGCCCAAGCCGCGGAGTTTCAACGGATGCCTTGCGAGCAGATCAAGGGCTTGAGCGGAGTTCGTAGCATCGTGCCCGCGCCCGGACTTATCGCGCCATGTCGCTCGCGCTAAACCACAGAAGCTGATTTGGCAGATCGATCCGGCCTTAGCCTGCCCCCGTACAGGCGAAGAGCCGGATTTGCATCCGGCTCTAAGTGGTGACGAGGTTTACACGCCTTCACCCAGGCGCTCAGAAGGGTAATGCGGCCAACTATTTGGTCGCTGCTCGAACCGCACTACAAGCAAAACCTCTATGCTAACCCTAAACGAACAGCGAAATCTCAATCGCCTTCAAATCATTCGACTTCGCAGAAGGCATTCCTGTTCAAAAATCTCTCAAATACCGGGCGCTTGCTCAAAGAACAGATTCCTTTAACGCCACAGAAACAATTTGCACCATTTTTGGCTCCGGTCAAGGGAGGATTCCCCGAAACCACCAAGGAAATGCCTCAAGTCTCATTTTGCCAAAAAAAGGGCCCCTGCCCCCACGATCACCCTTTCCCCGCCGCTGTCTTTGCGCTATAGCACACTGTGGCAACGCGGGCGGGGATGCCCCTCAAAATGCTGTTCAGAAAAACATTTCCAGCGCGGGATTATGACCTCGGCTTGACCTTCACGTCGGGGCAGGCATTCCGTTGGGACCAAACCGCGCGCGGTTGGGAGGGAGTGGTGGCGGGTCGCTGGGTGTGCCTGACCCAGGATGAGACCACGATTACCTGTGAAACGGCAAGCCCCGCCGGGGACTGGCTTTGGGTGGTTGATTACCTGCAATTGGGGGTGGAAATGAAGCGCATAACAGGCACTTTTCCAATAGACGGCCCGATGCTCTCGGCCTTGAGGTCCTGCCGCGGCTTGCGGTTGTTGAAGCAGGATCCGTGGGAGGTGCTGGCTTCGTACATCCTTTCCTCGACAAAGCAGATTGTGCAAATCCGGCAGGTGGTCGCCACCTTATGTCGTTCCTACGGTCTGCTTCTGCCAGTGCCGCCCGGTCATCCGCCGGCTCATTCGTTTCCGGGACCGAAAGCGATAACCCGATGCTCCGAGGCTGAATTGCGCGCGTGCAAAATGGGATTTCGCGCGCCCTACCTCAAAGCCGCCGCTCAAGCGGTTGACGCCGGGCGGCTTGACCTGGGTGCGCTTGGGAGGCTGCCCGTGAAACAAGCCCGGGAGCGGCTGATGGCTCTGCCCGGGGGGGGGCCAAAGGCGGCTAATTGCGTTTTGCTTTCGGCTTACAATTTCCCGACCGCTTTTCCCCTGGA
>DYNS01000207.1 GCA_020720965.1 Anaerolinea sp.
TTCAACTCCAGGACCTGTTCAACCTCGGCCGTAACCCGTACGACAAGATCGGCCGCTTCTTCCAGGGCTTCGTGCGCTTCAAAATACTCTCCGGCGGCAAACAGTTGCAGCCCGCGAAGCGCCAGGGGGTGCAAGGGAGCCTTACATTCCGGGGGCATAGCGTTCCTGCCATTCCTGGGTTTGCCGGGGGGTGGAAAAGCGGAAGACCTGCAAATGTTGGTATTCCGGTTGGGCAAAAAGAGCCGGGTATTCTCGCTTGCGCCGCCAATAGGTCTTAAATAGCCAATGCCAGAGCGACTCTTTGGACCAGAGTTTGAAGTGAATCCACAGCCTTTCTCGGTTGTTTTGCCAGAGGAGTTCCTGGCTGTACCAGCGTTGGAAGATGCGCCGGGTGAGCCGCCAAAAGACCAGGGGCAGAGGGTAATCCAGCCAGAGGATGGCTTGGGCGCGCTGCCAGACTAAGGGTCGGGTGAGGCTGTAATTTCCAGCCACCACCCAGCCGGGGGCGCGGGTTGCTTCTTCCACCAGCGCCACAAATTCCGCGTCCGGGGCGCTGCTCCAGTTTTCGCGCCAGTGCAGGGCATCCAACTCGATGAAGTTGAGGCGATGCTGTTCGGAGAGTTGTTCTGCCAGGGTGGATTTTCCAGCCCCGGTAACGCCGATGACGACCAGGCGGGTGTAAGGTAAGGTTTCCATAAGCCGGGCATTATACCAAGCAGTCGGTATGGTAGAATGCGCCCGCTTTTTATCTCACAAAAAATGGCAGATTATGACGGTTAAATTGGTGATGCGCGGCAAAGAGTACGAAGTGAAGGCGGGGATGACCCTGCTGGATTCGCTTAAGAAAATTAACATCCTGCCAGAGTCGGTTTTGGCGGTGCGGGATGGTGAAATGATTGTGGAAGATGAAATTTTGAGGGATGGCGAGGTGGTGAAGCTGGTTGCCGTCATCTCTGGCGGCGCGGAATGAAGTGCCGAACCTGCGGCGGTAAAGCCGTTGTGAATATGCGTCAGCATAAGTTGGCGCTTTGCAAAGAACATTATCTGGATTGGGTTCCCGCCCAAACCGCCCGCTTTATTAAAAAATATCGCATGTTTGCCCCGCAGGAGAGGGTTTTGGTCGCCGTCTCTGGCGGCAAAGATTCGCTTTCGCTGTGGGACATTCTCCACCGCCTTGGGTATCAGGCGGATGGCTTGTACTTGGGCTTGGGCATAGACGAGGGCGTGGGTTATTCCGCCGAGTCGCGCCGGTTAACCGAGCAGTTTGCCGCGCAGCGGGGCTTAACCCTGCACGTTGTAGATTTTCCCCAAACCTATGGGCAAAATATTCCCAATCTCGCCGCCCTCACCCATCGCGGGCAGGGCAGACCCTGCTCGGTGTGTGGGGTTGCCAAGCGGCACGAGATGAACCGGATTGCCCGCGATATGGGCTACGATGTCCTCGCCACCGGTCACAACCTGGATGACGAAGCCGCCGTTCTCTTTGCCAACACCCTGGCATGGTCGCAAGACTATCTCCTGCGCCAGGCGCCGGTTTTGCCGGGTCACGATGGTTTGGCGCGTAAGGTGAAACCCCTCTGCCGTTTTTACGAGAAGGAAATGGCAGCCTACGCCCTGTTGAGCGGCATAGAATACATTTATGAAGAATGTCCCTTCTCGGTTGGCTCCACCTCCATTTATTACAAGGAACTGCTTAACCAGTTAGAAAACACCCGCCCCGGCGCAAAACTTAGCTTTTACCTGCGCTTTTTAGAAGCACGGGAAAGCGGCATGTTTAACTTGCCAGAAGATTCTCCCCCGCCCCTCTTTCGCTGCCCCACCTGCGGGCAGCCGACTCAGTATGAAGGTAAATGCTCCTTTTGCCGGATGATGGAAAAAACCGAAACCCCATGAAGACCCCTGCCAAACCCCACGCCGCAGATTGGAAGCGCATGGTGGCAACCGGTTACGATGCCTGCGCCCAAGCCTACCTGCAAGCCCGCGCCCAAGCCGACCTCGCCCCGGTGCGCTGGCTTAAAAATCGGCTGCCCAACCGCGCCCAGGCGCTGGATATTGGCTGTGGCGCGGGAATTCCCTTTAGCCGCGAGCTTGCCAAACGCTTTGCCCTCACCGGGGTAGATATTTCCGCCGAGCAAATTCGGCTTGCCCGCCAAAACGTACCGCACGCCTCCTTTTTTCACAGCGATATTATGGCGCTGGATTTTCCCGCCGAAAGTTTTGACGCGATAACCGCCTTTTACCTCCTCTTTCACCTTCCCCGTACCGAACACGCCCGCCTGCTCCACAACATCGCCCGCTGGCTAAAGCCGGGCGGCTACCTCCTCATCACCCTCGCCGCCGAAGAGGAAGAAGGCTACACCGAAGACGACTTCTTTGGCGAAACCATGTACTGGAGTCACTACGCCTTCAAAGACTATACCGTCATGCTGGCAGAAGCGGGCTTGCGCCTGCTTCACTCCGAGGAAATTGGTTCCGGCTATACTGCCGACCTGCCCCCGGAAGAACACCCTCTCATTTTTGCCCAAAAATAACATGCAAAGACAATACCGTTATTTCGACATCGTCATGTCCCTCTTTGTCACGATTTTGGTCGTCTCCAACGTGGCATCCTCCGCCAAAATTATAGACCTCGGCATCTCGCTCTTTTCTCTTCCCCTGATGTTTGACGCAGGGACGATAGTCTTCCCCGTTTCTTACATCTTTGGCGATATTCTGACCGAAGTCTACGGCTACAAACGCTCCCGCCGCGTCATCTGGACCGGCTTCGCCGCCCTTGTCCTTTCGGCGCTGCTTTTTTGGCTGGTCGGGGTCTTGCCTGGCGAAGCCTCCTGGCAAGCCTATGCCGGGGATGTGGCATACACCGCCATTTTAGGGGGCATGTCCAGCGGCGGCATTGTGCTGGGGTCGCTGGCAGGCTACTGGGGCGGGGAATTCACCAACTCCACCATCCTCGCCAAAATGAAAATCTGGAGCCGGGGAAAGCATTTATGGATGCGTACCCTCGGCAGCACCCTGGCAGGTGAATTGGTGGATTCTCTCCTCTTTGTGCTGGTCGCCTCCCTTTTTGGGGTCTTCCCCTGGCAAATCTTCTTCTCTTTGGCATTTACCAACTATCTCTTCAAAGTGAGCATCGAAGCCCTGATGACCCCCCTCACCTATGCAATTGTCTCTGCCCTCAAACGCGCCGAGAACGAAGACGTGTACGACTACGGAACGGACTTTAACCCTTTTGCGGCGTAGCGCCCGCTTTGCCCTCACCGCAACCCCTCCCCCGCCGGGGGAGGGGCTTTTTTTCTCTCCCACCGGGAGGGGTTAGGGGGAGGGGCTTTTCTTCCGCATCTCCCAAAGCAGTTTTTCCTGGTCCACCGGCAGCGAGTCGAAGCGCACGCCCACCGCGTTGTAGATGGCGTTGGTGATGGCGGGCGGGGTGGGGATGAGAACAATCTCCCCCACGCCTTTTGCGCCGTAAGGACCGCTGGAGACCGGGTCTTCCACCACGAGCGGGATAATCTCCGGGGTGTGGACAATGGAGGGGATGCGGTAGCGCGACATCCGGTCGGTGACGACCTGCCCATTCTCGGTGACGAAGTTTTCCAGCAGGGCATGACCCACCCCCATCACCACCCCGCCTTCAATTTGCCCGCGCAGCCCCAGGGGGTTAATGGCGCGTCCCACATCGTTGGCGGAGATGACTCGGAGAACCTTTACCTCCCCGGTTTGGGTGTTCACCTCCACCTCGGCGGCTTGGGCAGCAAACGAAAAGGCAACGTGCATATCGCCGCCCTGCCCCAGGGGTTTGGTTTGCGGGGCGTGATATTCGTACAACACGCGGGTTGGCTTTCCGGCGGCTTTCATCTCCCGGTACACCTCCTGCATTGTCAGGGTTTTCTCGCCTACTTGCGCCACCCCCTCCGCAAAACGGATTTTCTCCGGCGCGAGGTCGAAGCGTTCTGCCAGGGTTGCGGTCAGGGCTTCTCGCAGGGTTTGGGCAGCCAGGCGGGAGGCGTTGCCAGTGACGTAGGTTTGACGGCTGGCAGTTGTCGGTCCGCCATTGGGGGTCAGGTCGGTATCCATCACCAGTACGGCAACCTGTTCGGCAGGTAGAGAGAGCTCTTCCGCCGTCACCATTCGCATCACCGTCACCAATCCCTGCCCCAACTCTGCCGCCGCCGAGCGCACCTGAACGCTGCCATCTTCATACAATTCCACCTCAGCCCCGGAGGTGTCGTCCGCTCCGCCGCCCAGACCGGTATTCTTAAACGCCGATGCAAATCCCCAACTTCGTATCAGGTGCGGAGCATCAGGCATCCGACGGGGCTGGAATAACTCGTCTCTCGACAAGCCGGATGCCTCGTACATGGCGGCTGACACCTTGTCGATACACTCCACCAACCCGGCGCTTTCGCGCATTACCTGACCCGTGCTGGTCTCATCCCCCACCCGCAGGGCATTCTTGCGCCGCAGTTCAATCCTGTCCATTCCCAGGGCTTCTGCCAGGTTGTCCATCATCGTCTCTATGGCAAAAGCAGATTGCAACACCCCAAAGCCTCGAAAGGCTCCGGCGGGCGGGTTGTTGGTGTACATGGCAAAACAATCCGCGTGAACGTGCGGAATTTTGTAGGGTCCTGCCGAGTGTGTGGTGGCGCGGGTAAGCACCTTCTCGCCCAGCGAGGCGTATGCGCCCGTATCTCCATACAGTTCGGTTTGGGCAGCCATCAAAGTTCCATCCTTTTTTGCCCCAATTTTGACCTTGATCTGCGTGGCGTGGCGTTTGGGGTGGACAATCAGGCTTTCGTGACGGTCGAAGAGCAGTTTCACCGGGCGGGAGGTGGCATTTGCCAGCAAAGCGGCGTGAATTTGCCCGGCAATATCTTCCTTGCCGCCAAAACCGCCGCCCATCAACTGCCCCACAATCCGCACCCGATTCTCCTCCCAGCCCAGCGCCCTCGCCACCTGCGCCCTATCCTGGTAAGGTATCTGCGAGCCGACATACACCAGCATCCGTCCCTCTTGCGTGGGGACGGCGATGCTGCATTCCGGCTCCATAAACAGGTGGTCGGTTGCCGGGGTGTGAAAGACATGCTCCAAAACGACATCCGCTTCGCCAAAGCCCAAATCTGGTTCACCCTTGCGAACTTTGATGTGCTTCAGCAGGTTGCCGTTAAGGTGAATCTGCGGTGCATCTGCCTGCTTTGCCTGCACAGCATTGGAAACGACCGGTTCCAGCGCCAACTCCACCTGCACCTGTTCGGCGGCGGCTTTGGCTTCTTCCTGGCTTTCGGCGGCGACAATCGCAAGGGCATCCCCCACATAACGCACCCGCTCGCCTACGCCCACCATCACGGGCCAATCCAAAATCACCAGCCCATGAATATTCTCGCCGGGGATGTCTTCAGCGGTGAGAACAGCCACAACCCCCGGCATTTGTCGGGCAGATTGGGTATCTATTTTTTTGACGATGGCGTGCGGCACGCCTGCGCGTTTGACCGCCGCGAAGAGCATTCCCTCAAACTGAAGGTCATCCGTAAAAATCGCCTTACCCGTCACCTTTGCCACCGCATCCGGGCGGATTTGCACCCTGCCAATCGTCTCGCC
>DYNS01000208.1 GCA_020720965.1 Anaerolinea sp.
CCAGGTCCATTTCTGCGCTACGCCGGGCACGGAGGGGGAAAATCCAGTAGCCGTTCCAGCGGAATTCGGCGCTTTGTTCTTTATCTTCCTGCTTCACCACTTCCAGCACCTGGCTCAGGTTGTGGCGCTCTACAAAGGGTCTGCCGGCGGTGATGAGGAGGGAAAGTTCTTTCTCGTCCAGGGCAGCGATAAAGGCGGCGGGAGATTGCATGTGGTCGCGGACAGCGGCGAGAATGGCTTCTAAAAACTGACGCAGGTCGCCCTGGGTAAGGAGGCGTTCTTCAATATTTTGCAAAAATGCCAGTTCGGCGCGGTCGCCGCCGAAGAAGAGGTTTTTCTCCCAGAGAGGCGCAAACAGGGTAACGAGGTGTTCCATCAGTAGCACAGTGGCGACAACAGCAACCGGCACGAAGGCGTTGTAGGTTACGCCAAAAAATTCTCCGGCACGGCGCACGAGGGTTAGGACGGTGAGGGTGAGAGAGGCGGTGACGGGTCCGCGCATAATCCACTTAAACAGGCGGCTTTTAATCACCCTGTCGGGCCAGGATACGCCAAAAAAAGCGACCGCATACGCCATGACGATGATGAGCGCGCCCACCAGGATATTGATGAGGGTGGCGCTGAGCCAGAAAGTGAAGGGAAAAAGGGCGGCAATCTCCGAGCCAAAGAGCAGGTATGGGTAAGAGCCGAGAGCGGGGGCGGTTGCGCCTGCCATGAGGTATACCATGCGGCGGCGACCGGAGCGGGTGAGCATTCGGCGGTAGGCGCGGATGAAGTTTACGCCCGCCAGGAGCATGGCAAAGATGTAGTAAAGGCTAAATAAGTTCGTCCACAATGTGCGGCGCAGGTGCGGAGCCGGTTCGGTATCGAGGACGAGGGAGCCAACAAGGTAGCCGAGCGCCAGCAAGACGAGAAAAAAGGTGGAGACGAGGTACATGCCGCGCACAATTAAGCGGCGGCGTCCCCTGGAGGGTCTCCCGGCAGTGACGAGGAGGGCATCGGAAAGGTGCAGGTAAGAAGCCGGGAGGAAGACAATCCCAATCCATTGAATACGGAGGAAGGTCTCTACCAGGGCAGGGTCGGCAACGGTGCTTTGAATGGCTTCGGAGGTGAAGATAACGACAACGGAGGCTAAAATGGTGGCAAAAGACCGGGCAACCCGGTCTTTTAGGTTAAAAGTCAGAGCGTAAATAAGCAAAGAAAAGGCGGTGATGGCTATCCCCGCCGTGAGAATTTGATTGAGCGTTTTGACCCCCGCCAAAAGGCTATCCAACCAACCGATAAACATCTAAACCTTCCGCTGTACAAATTAAAGTGAACGAGAAAAGAAGAGAGCGACATCTCTTGTTACATAGTATTGGTCATTATACCCGCAGAACTCAAAACCTAGTTTTTGAACGATGCGGACGGCGGGCGCGTTTTTAGACTGGACTTCCACCATCACCCGGCGCAGGTTGCGTTGTTTTGCCCATAACTCGGCAGCGGCAATCAGTTGACGGGCAATGCCTCGCTTACGAAGGGGGCGCCCTACAATCAGGTCGGTAATCCAGATGGCGTGCGGAATCATCGTCTCGGAGAAGCGGATGTAGCCCACCGCTTCCATGCCCATCATGGCGCTGAGCATGGGTCGCAGATGCCAGGTGTCTGGCAGTTCCCGCGCCGGGCGGGGGTGTTCCAGCCGGATGGTGCGAGGCAGGCGGACTTCTCTCAGCAGGGTTTCCACCTGCCCCGGTTCGCGGCGCAGGTCTAACTGCCAAACGTAATCCGTCTCAATGCTGTGGTCGAGGGCGGAGAGGCGGGCTAAATCGGTGGAGATGGTGTTGCGAATTTCAATTTCTGCCATAGTTAGGGAGCCAGGATGCGTAAAGGAATGATACAGGCGGGGAGATTATTACCGGCGTTGTCGGAGGCAAGCAGGCGCAGGCGATAGTCGCCGGGGGCGAGTTGGGAGGTGTCCCAACTGCCCAATTCTTCGTCTTTTTTCACCATGTCACCGGCGGCGATGGTAATCCACTGTTCGCTGCCGAGGGGGGCGTATTCATAACGGTAAAAGCCGAGGTTGGGGACATCCACCGTGCCGGTGAGAACGACAATTCCTTTTACCTGAGCATCCAACGCCGGGGAGGTGATATTCACCTGACCGGGAACGCATCCCTCGCCGAGGGGCTGGGAGGTGGCTGTGGGCGGGGTTTGCTCCCCCGGCGCGGGAGCGGTGGCTGCGGGGTCGGTGGCGGCAGGGGTGAGCAGGTTGATGGTGGGAGTGGGGATTTGCTCCAGCGCAGGGATGAAGGGCGCGATAAAAGTCACCATGCAGAATTGAGTGATGGCAATAATGAGCAGGAGAAGGAAGAAAACGCCATACATACGTACCTGCTGAAAGGCTATCTCTTTTTCCAGCGCAAAGACGGCTACCCGCCAGGTGCGCCATGCCTGCCACAAAACCCGAAAAACAACCAGCCCACCAATGGCAAGCAGGAGATAAATGAGCCCTTCGTATTGCTCAAAGAAGCGGAGTATATCGCTCAATGGAGTATCTTGTGAGAGGGGATTAAAGCCCGCGCAGAACAGCGCGAAGGAGGGTTTCTAACTTGGGCGCCATAATATCTCCGGCTTCCAGCACTTCCTCGTGGGTGGTGATGGTGTCGCCATCCAGGTTAGCTTTGTTGCTGATGCCGGAAAAACCCAATACCCGCATTCCGCTGTGCCGGGCGACAATCACTTCCGGCACGGTGGACATGCCGACTGCATCCGCGCCTGCCAGGCGCAGGAAGCGCAGGTCGGCGGGGGCTTCAAAGGAGGGTCCGCTTAACCCGGCGTAGACTCCCTCCCAAAGAGTGGTTTGGGTTTGTTGGGCGGCTTGGCGGGCAAGTTGCAGCAGAGAGCGGTCGTAGGCTTGGCTCATGTCTGGAAAGCGGGGTCCAAACTCTTCCAGGTTGGGTCCAATGAGGGGGTTGAAGCCCATCATGCCGACCAGGTTGAGGTTGTCGGTAATCAGCATCAGGTCGCCGGGGGTGTATTGGGGGTTGATGGCTCCGGCGGCGTTGGTGACGATGAGGGTGGCAATGCCCAGCCTCTGCATCACCCGCACCGGGAACGTGACCTGGGACATGGAGTAGCCTTCGTAGAAGTGAATGCGTCCTTGCATCACCAGGGTAGGTTTGCCTTCCAGCAAGCCGATGAGCATTCGCCCGGCGTGACCCGGCACGGTGGAACGAGGCAGGTTGGGAATCTCGGTAAACGGTATAATATCCGCGTCCGCGAGAGATTCTGCCAGGGCTCCCAACCCAGAGCCGAGGATGATGCCCACTTCCGGGTGGTGTTTGGTGCGAGTGCGGATGAATTGTGCGGCTTCGTCAATCTGTTGCAATGTCATAAAAGGCTGATTGTTCATTTTCCACCGTGTGTAAAAAAATGTGTGTCTTTTTTTTAGAGAGACGGTAAAATTATAATCGATTTGGCGTTGCCTCCTTTAAGAGAGCCGGGTATAGCGTTTTCCCTCCCTTCCTATGCACCCTGTTAAGATGCGGTCTCTATCCCTAAGTGTGATGCTGTTGCTGGCGTATTGCGGGCAGGCGCTCTTGTTGGCTCCCAACCGCGAGACGGGTTTGGCGGCGCAAATGAACGATGCGGTCTCTTTGCTGACCGGCGCGGCGTACTTTGTGCAAAGTATGCTGCTCACCGTTTCGGTTTTGTTTGCCTACGAAAACCGGCGCGAGAATGTGATTCGGATAAGCAGCGCCATTTTTTTGGTGGTGGCAGGCTTATTTTTATCCATTCACTGGTATTGGCTGGAAGCAACCGTTTGTTTTTCGCTGGCGGCAGGGATGTTTATGGAGGCGGTTTTTACACCGCAGCGCGATAACCTGGTGGTGACAATTCAGTGGCTGGAGGTGACTCTCGGCGGCATCTTCCTGCTTGCCCCCCAAACCCTGGAATGGAGTCATTACCAGGTTTTGATACCGGTACGCGTGGGGCTGGGCTTCATTTTTCTCATCAGCGGCGCGGCAAGCATGTTGGGCGGTCTTGTGCCCGCCTGGAAGAAAGTAAAATCGGGCAGGCTTTTGGCGCTACCCTGGCTGCTATACCTGCTCCTTTTTCTGCCTCCGTTTCAGGTCATCGGCATCAGCATCGGCATGAGCCTGGGCTTGGGGCTGGCATTAAGCGAGTTTATCCCCTGGCACAGGGTTGTATTGCGCTCCGCCAACCCGTTGGGCAAACGCTTTCTCTTTCTCATCACCGTCTCGCAGGTGATATTGCTCATCAGCATCGTTGTCTTCGTCCGCTTTGTAGAAAGTAACACCGCCATCCTGCCGGAGGCAGCCAACACCCTTAGGGAAGGCGCGATGCTTGGCTATAACCTGATGGCAGCCCTGGGCGTGATTACGATGGGTTGGATTAACCTGACCATTAACGGCGTTCTCTCCGGATTGGAGAATCAATCGCCTCCGCCTCCCGCCGAAAGACCCATCAGTTGGGCAAAGAAAATAAGCAACCTCCTCTTTGAACCCTTCACCACCTCCCAAATTTACGCCAGCGAAGCCCTGCAAGCCCGGCAGGAATACGAAGCCCTGCTTGCCCGGCAGTTAAAAGCAGAAAAGAGAAGGGTTGCCCAGCTGAGCCTGCTACAAGAGCTCAACCTGAACCTGGAATCGGTGTTGGAGCACAGCGCCGCCGCCAAATTGACCATCAACGCCATCCACAATCACATGGATGTAAGCCTGGCGGTTGTGCTTTACTATCACAAAGAAAGAGACGAGTTGGAAGCGATTGCCACAACAGGCGAAAGCGCCTTCTCGGTTCCGGTCGGCTACCAGCAAAGCCTGACGCGAGGCGTTGTTGGACGCGCTGCCCGAACCCGCCAAACTCAACTGGTACAAGACACCCGCCAAGACCCGGACTACATCCAACTGGAAGAAAAATCCCTCTCGGAGTTAGCCGTCCCCCTGGTGTACCATAACGAACTGCGAGGCGTGCTGGTACTCAACCATCACGAAACCCGCGCCTTTGACGAAAGCGATGTTCGCACCGCCGAAACCGCCGCCAGCCAGCTCGTCACCGCCTGGATGCGCAGCGAACACGACCAACGCCTCACCAGCCTCATCAACGCCGGCATCACCCTCTCCACCACGCTGGATACAGACGGGCTGATTCAAGAAATTACCGAAATCGCCCGCCGCACCCTGCAAGCCCAATTCGTGTTTGTCGCTCTGTTAGACAGAAGCGGCTCCTTCACCCGCACCGCCCAAAACGGATACGCCCCCAGCGTAGCCAGCCTGTTCAACCCCAACCCAGATAAAAACCCGGTCATCCAGACCATTCTCAACAACTCCGCCCCCCTGCGCCTGCACGATATCAGCAAACGCTTCACAGAAATGAAAATCTCCAACCCAGACCTGCGAAGTTTCCTCGCCGCCCCCATTCGGCTGAGACAATCCACCATTGGGGCAATTCTCGCCTTCGGCAAAGCCTCCAGCAACCAGTTTACCGAAAGTGACGAAGCCCTCATCTCCCTCCTCGGCAGCCAATCCGCCGCCTCCATCGAAACCACCTGGCTTTATCAGGAACTGCGGGTAATGCTTGCCACCGCCACC
>DYNS01000533.1 GCA_020720965.1 Anaerolinea sp.
GTCCACAGCATCTTGCAGGTAGGGGTGCGGGGCTTGCACGTCTTGCAGCTTTACCACGCCGCTGCGCTGGTTGGGGATGTCGGTGATGAGTTGGAATTGCGCCTCCCATACCGGGGTGGGGCTGAGGTTGGTTTGGCTATAAAAGACGATGGGCAGCCCGCTGGGGCGTTTGATGCCCCAATCTATGCCGTTTAGCACGCCCATCGGTTGGGGGGGGAGGATGGTTTCGCCTGTCAGGCTGGTGACGAGGAGATAGTCCTGGTTGGCTTCGGGCAGGCGGGAGGCAATTTGGTCTCCGGCAGGGTTCCAGCGCGGAGAGTCGCCGGGGGCAATGCGGCGGGGAGGGTTTTGAGGTTGGGCGGTATCCCAAACGTAAATGGAGGGGCTTTGCCCAAGGGCGCGGCTTGCCCATGCCAGTTTTGTGCCATCTGGCGACCAAACCGGCTGCGTTTCGGCGCTTTGGCTGGTTTTGGTGAGGTTGACAAAGCGGCTTTCTTCCGGCTTATCCAGGTCTGCCACCCAAATATCTTCGTTTCCGGCGCGGTCTGAGACGAAGGCAATTTGCCTGCCCTGGGGCGACCAGGCGGGCTGCTGGTCTTGCGCCGGGTGCTGAGTCAGTTGGATGCTTTGGGCAGGGTTGAGGGTGGATTGAATGACGATTTCTAATTGCCCTGGGTCTTGCAGGCTTTCGTAAATGACCCATTGACCATCCGGCGACCAGGCAGGCGAGCCGTTGTATTCCGGGGTGTCGGTAAGGCGGGATACCTGGGCGGTATCCAGGTTAAGGAGGTAGATGTCCCAGTAGTTGTTGCGGTCAGAGGCAAAGAGGAGGGTGGAAGCGTCCGGGCTGAGGGCGGGGGATGCATCATTCCATTGTCCGGCGCTCAGGCGGGTGAGGGGTAGCCTGCCGGGGGCGTAGGCGAAGAGGCGCTGGTATCCGCCTTCTGCCAGGGAGAGGAAGAAGGTGGGGGCGGTTTCGCCGGGCTGTGGGATGGGTGTGAGGCTGGGGAGGGGGCTTGGACTGGGGCTGGCTGTGGCGCTTGGACTGGGGCTGATTGTGGCTACCGTTATCGGAGCGGGGGCGGCACAGGAGCCAAGCAGGGCGGCAAGGAGCAGGGCAAGGGGGAGAGCGGGCTGTTTGTTGAACATAGGCAGGGTTTATTGTACCCGCTTGCCGCCCGGCTTGTGTGACGGTTGCATGGCTAAGGGCTGAGCAAGAGCAGGGGGTCGAAGAGGTGGTAGATACCGCTCATGCGCCAGGTTTGGTAGTTGGCGCGTTCTTCCTCGGTGGTGTCTGCCTGGTAGTATGCCATGCCTGCTTCAAAGGTTGTGTGGGCGGGTCCCCAGCGGGTTTCGTAATGCAGGTGAGGTCCGCCTGTGTAGCCGGTAAGCCCTGCCTGGGCGAGGGTTTCGCCGCAGGCAACCGAATCGCCGATGCGTAGGGGTTGCAAGTTTTGCAGGTGAGCATATAGGCTGTATAGCGAGTTTCCAGGGGGAATGGTTTGGGCTGTGAGCAGGGCGGGGGGAATCTGCCCGTAGGGTGTT
>DYNS01000209.1 GCA_020720965.1 Anaerolinea sp.
ATACGGCAGGTAAAACAGGGCAAAATCCACATCCAGGGCTTTTTGCAGGTTCTCCAGCAAACTGGCAAGCAGGTTGGCAAGCCCGGCTTTGGGGCTTCCCGCCGCTTGCAGGTACAACAAAGCAGAAATCTCCTGGTCTCGCGCACGCAGGTTTTGCAGGGCAAGCCCGGCAGCGCCGAAGGCTTCCTGCATAAAAGCGGAATCTTCTGGGCTGAGGGAAATGGTTTTTTGGGCAAAATAGAAATTTGCCACCCCCATTTGTTTTTGCTCGCTCAGAAGCGAAAAACAACGCACACAGGTTTTGCCGCCTTCACTGGGCGGGATGAGGACACAACCCTCGCCGCCGTGCATGGTCTGGCAGGTTTTGCAGCCCTGCCGGGTGGCAGGGGAGGTAAGCCGCAGCGCCCAGGAATCGACGGCAGAGTTGGGGATTTTGCCATGAAACACTGCCGGGAGCGATTGTCCCCATTCGTCATACGGCACAAAAGAAGCGCCCTCCGCCCGCAAAAAATGAGCGCCTGCTTCAAGCAGGGCTTCCAAAATTTCTTTTTCGGTGCGGGCTTGCAAAAATCTTCTTTGCAGGCGCATGGCAAGGTCGCGGGCGGCTTGCAGGGCTTGTTTTTCTTGCAGGGCGTTTTGGCTCTGGGCGGCACGCCGCAGAGAAAGCCGCAGCCAAAACTCCAGCACCGCCGTCAGCAGGGCGGAGGTAAGCAGCGCCACAGAGCCGGAAATCCACAAAGACCAGGGTGCCTGGGTAAACAGGTAAAAGCCAAAGACGAGCGCGAGAGCGGCAAAAGTCGCCCATCGCGCCCGCATCAAGTCATTTTCTTCTGCCAGGGCAGGTTTCATGCTTCTTTCAGCGCCGCTAAAACTTCGGCGCTATGGTCGGCGGGTTTTACGTTTTCAAACACTTTCCGAATCACCCCATTGGCATCGACCAGGAAAGTGGTTCGCAGAACGCCCATGTATTCGCGTCCCATAAATTTCTTTTGCCCCCACACGCCATAGGCTTCGCAAACCTGGTGAGTCTGGTCGGAGAGAAGGTGAAAGGGCAGTTCAAATTTTTTCTTAAATTTGGCGTGCGAGGCGGGAGAATCCGGGCTGACTCCGAGGATGGTGACATCTGCGTCAATGTAGGCAGAGTAATCATCCCGAAAGTTGCAGGCTTCGGTGGTGCAGCCGGGGGTGTCGTCTTTTGGATAAAAATATAAAATGACGGGCTTGCCGCGATATTCTTGTAAACTACGGAGCGTGCCAGCCTCGTCCGCGAGGGAAAAAGCAGGAGCCGGGGTTCCGGCGGTTGGGATTGTCATAATGTCTACCTCCAGGGTCTTATTATTATACCCACCCTGCCTGGCAGAGTTCTCCCCGGCAGCGTTTCGCTAACAAAAGTCCTATGTGAGCAGCGGGTTATAAAAGCCCGGCGGCTTTAAGGGCGCTTTCCAGCGCATCTACGGTGATGGGTTTGGTGAGGAAAGCCCTTGCACCTTCGCTCATTGCCTGGGCGCGGGTTTGGGGCTGGTCGTCTGAGGTGCAGACGAAGACCGGCACTTTTGCCAGGCGCGGCTCGCGGATGACATATTTAAGAATTTCAAAACCGTTTACGCCGGGCATGTTGATGTCGAGAAAAATCGAGTCGGGGGTTTCGGTTCGCAAAAGCGCCATTGCGGGGCTTGGTCCGTAGGCGGTGCGGGTTTGCATCCCAAGCGCCTTCAGAACGCGAGCCAGCGAATCGGCGGTGGAGCGGTTATCGTCTATGACCAGGGCTGTTTTCATAAAATCTCCGCAATTACATTGCCCATAACGGCAGTGTCGTAACCCGGCAGGCGTTTTACCGCTTCCCGGAAAGATAAGTCTTGCAGCAACGCCAGCAAAGGCGCAAGCAGGGGGCTTTCGGCGTGTTCGGCGGGCAAAACCAGGTCGTAACGCTCTTCAAAGAGGGGCAAAAAGTCTAACCCCAGGGCTTGTGCCGCCGCCGGAATGCCCAAGCCGCAGTCTGCTCTGCCGGAGGCAACCGCCGCCGCTACGCCCAGGTGAGTGTACTCTTCTTCAGCGTAGCCGGGCAAGGCTTCGGGGGCAATCCCCAATCGGTTCAGGTGATAATCCAACAGTACCCGCGTGCCTGCCCCGCGTTGGCGGTTGATGAAGTTTACATCGCCGCGTGCCAGGTCTTTCAGGTCGGTAAGGGCTTTGGGGTTGCCCTTCTTCACCATCAGCCCCTGGGCGCGATGCACAAAGCCAATCAACCGCACCGGCACGCCGGGCAGGTACTGCCTCAGCGCCGCCAGGTTATATCCGCCGGTTTGCGGGTCCAGCAGGTGAGAGCCAGCCAGGTGCGCCTCGCGCCGCCGCAAGGCAATGAGCCCGGCTTGGGAACCCACGTTGGAAGAAACCAACCTGCGCCCACGCTCCGCGAGAAATTGCGCCATGACATCCAAAATCACATCGTGCGAGCCAATGCAGAAGATGGTCTGGTCAATTTCCTGCGCCGGACGTTTCAATCGCACCGAAACCTGCTCGCCTGCCTCCACGCCCTGCACCCCGCTGGGGATGACCACCAGACCATCGGCGCGAACAAGCGAGGTGATAACCCCTGCCCCCCGCGCAATGGGCGCGGCGAGGGTTTTCTCGCCCACCTTTCCCACCACCACCCGCACAAAGTCGTCATCCCCGGCGGGGGAGGTGGTTTTGCGGGTGAAGGCGGCGGGTAAAAAGGCGGGCAGAGGCGGTTGGGTTCCCAACCAGCACGAGATAAGTTCCTGCACAAAAATATCCACCGTAAGGGCAGCAGAAACCGGGTAGCCCGGCACGCCCACAATGGGGATTTGCGAACCATCCGGGCGGCGCAGCAGACCCAAAATCACCGGGTGTCCGGGGCGGACGGCGATGCCATGTACCAGCAGAGTCCCCAACTTTTGCACGACCTGCGCCGAAAAATCTTCGCTCCCCGCCGAAGACCCGGCATTGAGCAAAACCAGGTCGTTTTCCTGGGCAGCCTGGCTAACCCGGTCGCAAATCGCTTCAAAGTTATCCGGGGTGATGGGGTAGCGAGTGGGCAGAGCGCCCATCTCCTGCACTTGCGCCGCCATCACCAGCGAGTTGTATTCCAAAATGTCGCCGGGGCGCAGTTCCTGTCCCATCGGAACCAGTTCGGTGCCGGTGGGCAAAATGGCTACGCGGGGTTTGGCGGCGACAAGGATAGAGACATGCCCGGCAGCGGCGACCGCGCCCAGGTCGTAGGGGCGCAGGGTATGCCCGGCGGGAAGTACCAGTTGAGTCGCAACAATGTCTTCCCCCAGCGGGCGGACGTTGCTCCAGGGCGTTACGGCGGCGCGGATGCGAATTTGGGCGGGCTGGCGCGGGTTTTGCGCCAATGCGCCCGACTCGCTCAGGGCTTCCACCTGTTCGATGGGGATGACGGCGTTTGCCCAGGCGGGCAGGGGGTCGCCGGTATCCACGTAGGCGGCTTGGGGGTCTTCCACACTGGCGCGGAGAGAGAGGGGGGCGGAGGGCATGGCACCGTTGGTTTGGGCGGCGCGGATGGCGAAGCCGTCCATGGCGCTGGCATGGTAATGCGGCGAGGATTGCAGCGCCCAAATGGGGGCGGCAAGCGCCCTCCCCAGGGCGTTTTCGTCCAGCGGAATGGTTTCGGTGCGGAGCAAATGCCACAGCCCGGCTTCTTGCAGGGCGGAGCGCAGGCGTTCTTTGGCTTGGGAGAGGGGAATATCGTGAAGGTAAACGGACATGGGTAAATTATAGCGGATAAACATCCACAACCTGCCCGGCGTTTAAACCGGTGGCATCTGGCGCAATGGCAAGCAAGCCATCTGCCGCAACAAGATTGAAGATGAGGTTGGATTTGCCGAAGATGGGTTCTGCCAGCCAGCCCTGGGCGGAAGGGAGCAGGCGGACGGGCTGCGAGTCTTCTCTGCCTGCCTGGGAGGGCAGGTTGAGGGTGAGGGTGGCTTGGACCGAGGCGCGCGGCGCGCCGCCGGGAATGCCCTGGAGATGTTCCAGCACGGGCAGGACGAAGAGGTAGCCGTTTACCAGGGCGCTGACGGGGTTTCCGGGCAAACCGATAACGGCTTTGCCCTCGCACACGCCCAGAATGGTGGGTTTGCCGGGGCGGGTGTTGATGCCGTGCGTGAGTACGCCAGGCTTGCCAAGCGAATCGATGACCTGGGCAGTCATGTCTCTGGTGGAAGCGGAAGACCCGGCAGTGATAAGAACAACATCGCAGGCTTGCAGGGCGGTTTGGGCGGCGGCTTGCAAGGCGGAGAAATCATCTGGCAGAATGCCATACTGAATCACCTGCCCGCCTGCGCGGGTCACGAGAGCGCCGAGGCTGTGGGCGTTGATGTCGCGCACCTGACCCGGGGCAGGCTGCTGTTCAGCGGGGATAACTTCGTCCCCACTGGAGAGGATACCGACCCGAACCACATCGGCGACGAGAAGGCGGGTGATTCCGAGCGCCATCAGCCCGCCGATTTCGGCGGGGCGCAGAAGCCTGCCGCGTGGGATGACAACCTGCCCCTGGGCGACATCTTCGCCTACGCGCAAGATATTCTCACCGTTGGCAACCGCCCGCAGAACTTCCACTTCTGCCCCGGCGGGTTGGGTGTATTCCAGCATCACAACCGCATCCGCGCCGGGGGGCAGCATTCCGCCGGTGTGGATGAGGGCGCACTGACCGGGGAGGATTTCCATCGCCGGGGCGGCGCCCATCGGCACCTCCCCAATGAGGGTAAGGTAGCCGGGCAGGGTATCGGAGGCGCCAAAGGTATCCTGCGCTCGGACGGCGTAGCCATCTACGGTGGTGCGGGGGAAGGCTGGCAGAGGGTGGGGCGCGAGAACGTCCTCAGCAGTGACTCGACCCAGAGCGGAAGCGGTTGGGATAACAGAGGCACGGCTAAGGGAAGGGAGATGAGAAAACAAAAGGGCACGGGCTTCGTGCGGGGGGAGGAGGGTTAAAAATTCGGGCATGAGTTTGTTCAGTGAATCCAGAGGGTGTAGGTGAGCAGGTACACGGTGAGGGCAAGGTTGGCAAGGATGGTGGTTTGCAAAAGGAGCCATTGCGGTTTTTGCCCGGCGGCGAGGTTGTTCAGCTGAAAGACCTGGTAGGCGGCAAGCGGCAGGGGCAGCAGCCCCGTCCAAACTAGGCTGACGGGTAAACCAAACAGGGGGGTGAGGGCAAGGAGCAAGTAGCCGAGGGATAGTAGGCTGTGATGCAGGGTAATGCCCCGCGCCCAGCCGAGTTGTTGCAAGGCGGTGCGGCGGCTGTTGCGCTGGTCTTCTGCAAAGGTAAGGACATTGAGGGCGAGGAGGCTGGCGTTGGCAAGCAGGTAGAGCGGGAAGGTATATAGCAGTAAAAAGCGGTGCAGGCTGGCGCTTTGGAGCAAAAAAGCGAGCATGGGAGGAAAAACAATGAGGAGCAATGCCTGGGCGGGTTCTCCCAAGCCGCGTGCGGCGAGGCGCAGGGGGGGAATGGCGTAAGCGGCGGAGAGGAAAACGAAGGCGGCTTGCAGGCTGAGGGCAAGGGGTTGAATGACTTTTTGGCTGTAAAGGAAGAGGCTGAGAGTAG
>DYNS01000210.1 GCA_020720965.1 Anaerolinea sp.
TGGCGGGGGCGCCGCCCGCCATAACGTTATCAAAAAAATATTGCCATTTTTGTTTAAAGGTGGGTTTTGGGGACATCTTCTGCTCCGAAAGGGTGAACTTGCCGCAAAGACGGCAAAAAAATACCACAGACAGGCTGTGGAAGTTGCGAAAACAAGTATAGCCCAAAATGGTAAATTTTGGGCTATAAAGTCTTATTTACTTTTTTTTGATGTAAAGTTACCTGTTTTTTCTCTCCCCAAGCCACTCCCCGGCGGGGAAGGGGGATTAATCTTCCGGGCGGGCAAAAATCATGCGCCCGGCGGCGGTTTGCAGCACTTTTGTAACCATCACAGCGCGAGTCTGACCGATGAGCCGGTTGCCATTCTCCACCACGACCATCGTGCCATCGTCCATGTAGCCCACGCCCTGACTGGATTCTTTGCCCTCCTGAATGACAGCAATTTCCATCACTTCGCCGGGCAAGACCACCGATTTGACCGCGTTGGCGAGTTCGTTAATGTTCAAAATAGTTACGCCTTGCAGTTCCGCCACGCGGTTGAGGTTGTAGTCGTTGGTGAGAATGGGGCACTTTAACTGCCTCGCCAAAATGACGAGTTTATCGTCCACTTCCCGCACGCCTTCCACATCAATATCGCTGATGCGAACCGTCACAGCCGAGACCTTTTGCAGGTCTGCCAGCACTTCCATGCCGCGCCGCCCCCGCTGACGGCGCAAAGCGTCCGCAGAGTCGGCGATGTATTGCAGTTCGTTTAGCACAAAACGGGGAATAAGCATTGTGCCGGGCAGGAAGCCGGTTTTTGCCACGTCTGATACCCGCCCGTCTATAACGACGCTCGTATCCAACAAAATGGTGCGGGCGCTCGCCCAGCCTGCGGCGCCGGTTGGGCTACCGTTGGCACTGCCGCCGCCCCCCTGCCCAAAAGTGCCAGAAAGAACATTGAGCAAATCGGTCTGACGCATGACGAAGAGAGCAACCCCAAAGTAACCAAATAGGAGAACCGCCACAAAGGGCAAAATGTTGCCTATCGGCTCTGGCAGCTGTGCCAGCGGAAAGGAAAGCAGGGCAGCCACAATCAGCCCTGCCACCAAGCCGGTTAAACCCGCCAGCAAATTCTCCGCAGAAACGCGCACCAGCAAGCGGCGCAGCATACGCATGGGAGCGGTGGTAAAGTAGGGGGTGGCAATCAGCCCAAATAACGCGCCCACCGTGCCAATTCCGAGAGTGTAGGTAACGAGCTGTTCCACCGCGTTGCCTTTGGCAAACCAAAATCCCCAATAACCGCCCAACAGCATAAAAATGACCATTCCCACCATGCGAAACACAAAATCTATGCTCATAAAAAATAACTCCTTGTGAAATAAGTGCAAAAAATGAAGAAAAAAAGCCCGATACATCATAGCACGCAGGCAGAGGAGCGTCAATTAAAACTGGTTTGCTCTTAAGAATCTCTTACAAAGCCCTTACAAACGAGGGTTGTATAATGGGAAGGCTTTGCACACCAGCCCCGCCGAGGTAATTATGGCAATTGACCGATTTGGACGCAACATTCACTACCTGCGCGTTTCGCTAACCGACCACTGTAACCTGCGCTGCGTCTACTGTATGCCGGAAGACCAAACTTTTAGACCCAACGCCGAACTCATGCAAGACGATGAGATTTTCACCCTCGTCCGCCTGTTTGCCAGCCTGGGCTTCGATAAAATCCGCCTGACCGGGGGTGAGCCAACGGTCCGCGCCGACATTGTGGGCTTGGTGCGGGGAATTGCCTCCACCGAGGGAATCCGCTCTCTTTCCATGACGACCAACGGAATCCTGCTCCCCCGCCTGGCACGACCCCTCAAAGATGCCGGGCTTCAGCGTGTCAACGTTTCCATAGACACCCTCGACCCTCAAAAATTTAAGCGCCTCACCCGCTGGGGCAAACTGGAGCAGGTTTGGGAGGGGATTTTTGCTGCCGAAGCCGCCGGGCTAACACCCATCAAACTGAACGCTGTCATCGTGCGCGGCTACAACGAAGAAGACGTTTTAGACCTCGCCGCCCTCACCCTGGAACGCCCCTGGCAGATTCGGTTCATTGAGATGATGCCCTTTGGCGGGGTCACAGACCTGCAAACCGGCGGAGTTGTAACCGCCGCTCAAATTCAGCATAAGATTGAAAGTGAATTTGGGCTTTTGCGAGCCGAAGGCGGCTATGACGGCGAAGCCCGCATGTACCGCATTCGCGGGGCGCAGGGCAAGGTTGGCTTCATTTCCTCCGTCACCGTTCCATTTTGTTCTGCCTGCACCCGCGCCCGCCTCACCGCCGATGGCGTTTTGCGAATGTGCCTGCTGAGAGAAAAAGAGATAGACCTGCTTACCCCTCTCCGCAGCGGCGCAACCGCCGCCGACCTGCGCCAAATGGTTTTGCAAGCCGTATGGGAAAAACCTTGGGGGCACGGCTTGGAAGATGGAGTCATTCCCCTGAACCGCGCCATGAATCAGATAGGAGGCTAATTGAACGACATTCGCGCCATCTTCTACGACCTGGATGGAACCCTGAGAGAAAGCCAGCCCTCTTCCAACCTGATATTTTGCCAGCAAGCCCAAGCCCTGGGTTTGGCGCTTTCTGCCCAAGCCTGCCGGGAGATTTTACGCTGGGAACATGCCCACTTTGCCGAATCTCCGGCTTTGCGGGCAGACCGCGCCGAATTTCAGGATGACTCTTCGGCTTTTTGGGTGCGTTACTCCGAGCGTAAATTAATCGCCCTGGGGCTTGCGCCACAGCAGGCGCAGGAATTCGCCGCCCCGCTCAGCGCCGCCATGCGAAAACACTACAAACCCACCGACATCATCATCGAAGATGTCATCCCCACCCTGGCACGCCTGCGCCAGGAAGGCTACCTGCTCGGCATTCTCTCCAACCGTTTTGAACCATACGAAGAATACCTGCAAAAACGAGGGCTTTTACCCTACTTTGATGTAGTCGTCCACGCCGGAGAAGTGGGGCTGCGGAAACCCAACCCCCAACCCTTTGCCCACCTGCTGCAAAAAGCCGGAGCGCTGCCCCAAAACGCCCTCTACATCGGCGATAATTACTTTGCAGATGTGCGCGGCGCAACCGGCGCGGGCATGTGGGCAGCCCTATACGACCCCACAGGCATTTTTGAAGCCCCGGACTGCCCGGCGCTTCAATCTCATACCCAAATTTTTGATTTACTGAACGGGAGGCAACAATGGCTTGGGAACGAAAGATAATGCGAACCGTGCGAGTACGCAACGACCAGCAAACCGGCGTGCTTGCACAACTGCTCACCGCCATCTCTGAAGCAGGCGGTGACGTTGGCACAATGACGATGCTGACTGAAACCAGCCGTAGCGTCATTCGGGATATTACCGTCTACGCCGAAAGCCCCACACAGCTGGAAGCGATTTTGGAAAACATGCGCGCCAACCCCGGCAGCAAAGTGCTGGACGTGCGTGACGAAGTGCTGGAACTGCACGAGAAAGGCAAAATCGCCATCCGCTCGCGCTACCCCATAGACTCGATGACCACCCTGCGGCGAGTCTACACCCCCGGCGTGGCAGAAGTCTGCCTGAGAATAGCCGAAGACCCAAGTCAGGCGCGGCTCTACACCAGCACCAGCCACATGGTCGCCATCGTCACCGATGGAACCGCCGTGCTAGGGCTGGGAGATATTGGTCCGCTGGCAGGAATGCCCGTCATGGAAGGCAAAGCCATGCTCATGGAAAGCCTGGTAGGGCTTTCCGGCATTCCCATTTTGCTCAACACCAAAGACCCGCAGGAAATTATCGACACCGTAGCCAACATCGCCCCCACCTTTGCCGCCATTCAACTGGAAGACATCTCTGCCCCGCGCTGTTTTGAAATTGAAGAAAAACTGCAAAAACGGCTGGATATTCCGGTTTTGCATGACGACCAGCACGGAACTGCCGTTGTCACCACCGCCGCGCTGATGGTTGCTTCCCGTCAAACCGGGGTGTACCTCTCCTCGGCAAAAATTGGGCAAATTGGCTTGGGCGCGGCAGGCTTTGCCACCGCTCAGATGCTCATGCGCCTCACTGGCAACCCGGTTTGGGGAGCAGACCTGAACCCGGAAGCCCTAAAACGCTTGCAAGCCGCCGGAGGCAGACCCTCCAACCTGGCAGAGATTATGGCAAACTGCGATATTGTGATTGCCACAACCGGCGCGCCGGGCTTAATTAAACCCGGCATGGTACGAAAAGGACAGGTCATCCTCGCCCTCTCCAACCCCAACCCGGAAATTCAGCCGGAGGTGGCGCTGGAACGTGGGGCGCTCTTTGCGGCGGACGGAAAATCCGTAAACAACGTATTGGGCTTCCCCGGCATCTTCCGGGGCGCGGTAGATTCTTACGCCCCGCGCATTACCAACGAAATGCTGCTCGCCGCCGCCTATACCATTGCGGATATGACTCCCCCCGGTGAGCTCGTCCCCAACCCGCTGGATAAAAAAGTTCACCTAGCGGTTGCCCGCGCTGTAGCCCAAAAAGCCATAGACCAGGGCATTGCCCGCGCCGAATACGTCCCCTACACCGAAGAGTAACAAAGCCGCACAACGCGCAACCGCCGCAAAGCCTTTTGGTTTTGCGGCGGTTGTTTTTGTTGGGGCAGGGAATGTGTATTAACGCGGGAACAACTTCCAGGCGGCGGGTAGGGTAAGGGAGGCAAGAATCAGTTTGAGGGCATCCCCCGCCAAAAAGGGCAAAATGCCCAGGCTAAAGGCTTTCTGCCAGCCGAGGAAGAAAGCCAGCCAACCCGCGCCCAAGACATAAATGACGAGTGTCCCCGCCAGAAAAGGCAGCAGGGACACCGGGAGGCGGCGCTCCCAACCTCGCTCGGCGAGCCAGCCGGTGAGAAAGGCGGCGGGGATGAAACCGAGCAGGTATCCGCCGGTTGCGCCAAAGGCATACGCCGCGCCGAATGCGCCCCCGGCAAAGACCGGCAGCCCGGCAACGCCCAGGAGGGCATATAAAGTTAACGCCGATGCGCCGCGCCGCGAGCCAAGCGCCGCGCCAACCAGCAGCACGGCAAAGGTCTGCCCGGTGAGGGGGACGGGGCTAAAGGGAAGGGGGATTTTGACCTGTGCGAGCAGGGCAACCAAAGCCGCGCCTGCGGAAACGAGAAACAGGTCGCGCCATTTGGGGCTGAGAGAGGGCAGGATGCGGGCGCTGAGGGTGGGGGCGAGGGCGTTCATGGCGTGGAATTTCTCCTTGTTCAAGTAAAGGTTGAAGACGGGTAAGTATCTTCGGGGAGGTTAACACGGTTCCTGGTGGGGGGATGTGGGATGACCTTTTTCTATTTGCCGAATTTTTCGGTGAGAATGTCTTTGAGGGTGGGCAAACCTATTTCTTGCAGTTCGTAACGCACACGCTGATGGGGTTTGTCGATTTTGATGACGCGGGTCAGGTCAATCGGCGTGCCGATGATGACCATGTCCACTTCGGCGGCGGCGATGGTGGCTTCCAGGTCTTTCATTTGGGCTTCGCCGTAGCCCATGGCGGGCAGGATGGGTCCGGTTTTGGGGGATTTGGCGTAGGTGGCGGCGATGGATTTGAC
>DYNS01000211.1 GCA_020720965.1 Anaerolinea sp.
CCGCTGCCCCATCCGCCCCCGAACCCGAAGCCATCCCCTCCGGCGACCTACCCGACTGGCTGGCAGGTCTGCAAGCCGACACCGACCCCACCCCCGAAACCCGAACTCCGCTTCAGAACTCGGCTGCCGAACCTGTTGCCGAAGCCATCCCCGCCAGTGACCTGCCCGACTGGTTGGCAGGTCTGCAAGCCGACACCAACCCCACCCCCGAAACCCGAACTCCGCTTCCAAACTCCGCTTCCGTTGTCAAACCCTTCCCCACCGGAGAGCTGGACGCGCTCCGCGCTTTTGGCGGCGCGATGTTTGATGATTCAGCCCAAGAAAAAGCGCCCGGTGAAGCCCCAACCGAAGAACAGCCAGACTGGCTCGCCGCTTTATCAGCGGGGGCAAGCCTGGCAGCGGTGCAGCAAGAACCAGCCGAGTCAGAAACCCAACCCCTGGAAGCCCCTGCATCCTTCTCCGCCGAACCTGCTCAGGATGCCGAGTCTATTCTTTCCGTGGAGATGCCAGATTGGCTCTCTGGCTTTGTACCAGAGCAGGAACCCGCATCCCCAACCAGCGAACCAGAATCAGCGGAGGAAATTCACCCGGTGGAGTTGCCTTCCTGGGTGCAAGCGATGCGCCCCGTCGAGTCGGCGCTTACCCTTCCGGTCGAAACGGTAGACGAAGGCGAAGTGGAAGCAGTCGGTCCTCTTGCCGGTTTCCGCAGCGTTTTGCCTTCCCTGCCAGAGGCAATGCCCATTAAGAAGCCCAAACTCTACCCCATCAAAGTACAGGTGGAGCCGCACCAGCAAAGCCAGGCGGCTTTGTTGCAGTCGCTTTTACAGTCGGAAGGCGCGGCAGTTTCGTTGAGCGGGCGCAAAGAGGCATTCGTCTCTCGTCCCTTACGCTGGGCAATTGCGGCGGTCTTGTTTTTGTCGGTTCTTCTGCCCGTCATCTTGGGCTCCAAGGTTTTCCCCGTTCCCACAAACACACCGACCGAGTTGCAAGAATTTAGCAGAGTGATAGACCTTGTCCCCAACAACGCTCCGGTGTTGCTCGTGGCGGACTATCGCCCTGGTTATGCCGCCGAAATGGAAGCGGCTGGCGGCGCAGTGATAGCAGACCTGGCGAAGAAGCAGGTGCGCTTCGCGCTTATCTCCAGTACCGAGATGGGCACAAGTCTGGCAGAACGTCTTTTGCGCCCGTACACCGCGCAAGTCTCCATGGTCAACCTGGGTTACTTACCCGGCGGTGCGGCGGGTGTTCAGGCTTTTGCCGCCTCTCCGCAGGTGATGGTCGGGCAGGATGCCGCCCTCGGCAATCTGTGGCAGTCACCTGCTCTGCAAGGCGTTTCCAAAATCTCCGATTTTGCCCTGCTCCTGGTGCTGACAGATGACCCCGACCTGGGGCGTTTGTGGATTGAGCAGGCAGGCAACTCGCTCAACGGCAAACCGATGATGATGGTGGCAAGCGCACAGGCAGCGCCCCTGCTAAAGCCTTACTCTGCTTCCGGTCAGTTGAGCGGGCTGCTGGCAGGTTTGCAGGGCGGGGCGCTCTATGAGCAACGCCTGCCTGCCGATTCGCAAAATATCCGAAACTACTATTGGGACGGTTTCGGCGCGGCGCTTTGGGTTTCGGCGCTGTGGATGTTGGGCGGTGCCGTTTGGAGCGTTTTCTCCAACCTCGGCGCTCGCCGCAAAATCTCTGAGACGGATGAGGCGTGAGCATGTTAAGCATGGATGTAGTTACCGGGCTGGTCAGTTTTCTGTTTACCGTTTTTGTCCTCAGTTACCTGGTGGGGGATAGCGTCATTTTCCGGGCGGCGATTCATATCTTCATTGGGGTCACTGCCGGGTACGTCTTTGCCGTTGTGCTAAGAAACGTGCTGATGGATAAACTCTTCCTTCCCATGCTGGTAGGAGATACCGCTCAACGTCTCTACCTGGCAGTTCCGCTTATCCTAAGCATCCTCCTGCTGATGAAATCTTTTCCCGCCACCGAGTGGATGGGTCGCCCGGTTGTGGCGTTTTTGGTTGGCGTAGGCGCGGCAGCCGCCATCACTGGCGCGGTGAGCGGAACCATCTTCCCGCAGGTCAACGCCTCCATCAACATGTTCGACATGGTGAATCAAGATGCCCTCGGCTTGGTGGGCGGCGTATTTGTCCTTTTGGGAACGGTCTTTAGCCTGCTATATTTTCAATTTACAACCGGCAAGCAGAAAAACCGGGTATTCACCTTTTTGGGCAGTATTGGGCAAATCTTCATCTCCATCACCCTCGGCGTTATTTTTGCGGGCGTGCTGGCGGCATCTCTCACCGCCTTCGTAGACCGCGTGCAATCCCTTATCCTGTTCTTAGACCAGTTGCTTTTCTGAGTGCCTATGGCTGCATCCACTGTTGAAGGAAATTCTCTGCTAACCTTAGATGTCGGCGCGGTGACAACCCGCGCGGCGCTGTTTGACGTGGTGGAAGGACGTTACCGCTTTGTGGGCATGGGCAAAGCCCCTACCACCAGTGCCACCAACCCGCCTAACATTGTTTTGGGTGCACAACTTGCCATAGAGAACCTGCAAAGCATGATAAGCAAACCTCTCATGGACGAAGAAGGTCGCCTGCTTGTGCCTTCTCAACCAGATGGCAGCGGGGTGGATGGGGTCGTCACCATCCTTTCTGCCGGGGCAGCCCTCAAAACCGTTGTGGTAGGTCTGCTGGCAGATGTCTCCCTCAAATCGGTGGAAACCCTCGCTCAAACCACTTACGCCCGCATCGTAGAGCGGATTGGGCTAAACGACTCGCGCCGCCTGGACGAGCAGGTGAACGCCATCGTCCGCCAGTCTCCCGATTTAATCCTGGTGGCAGGCGGGGTAGATGGCGGGGCACAGCAGTCCCTGCGAAACCTGATAGAGACCGTAGGGCTTGCCTCCTATCTCCTGCCCGAATCACGCCGCCCGGCGGTGCTATATGCCGGAAACGCCGCTCTGCGCGAAGAAGTGAAAGCCTCTCTGGCAGGAACCGCCTTCAAGGTGCAGACCGTTGCCAACATCCGCCCGGCGTTGGAGGTGGAAGACCTGGTGCCAGCCCAGAGGGAACTTTCCAGATTGGTCATCGATATTCGTCAGCGGGAAATGCCAGAGTTGGAAGAACTCCGCACCCTTTCTGGTGGAGTTATCCTTCCTTCCGCCTTTGCCCAGGGACGCATGGCGCGTTTCCTTGCCAGCTACTACGGAGAGGGCAAAAACGTCCTCAGCGTGGATATTGGCGCCTCGGCGGTTTCCATGGCGGCTTCGATGGAAGCGGTGGTGCATCTCAACGTCTTTCCCCACCTCGGCTTGGGGGAGGGGCTTTCTGGGCTTTTGCAACACTTCCCGGTGGAGGACATCTTGCGCTGGGTCAGCGTGGAAGCCCCGGAAGAAACCGTGCGTTCTTACCTTTACCAAAAAGTGCTCTACCCGTCTTTTGTCCCCGCAACGGTGGAAGAACTGGCGCTGGAACACGCCCTGATAAAACAAAACCTGTTTACCGCCACCCAATTGATGTTGCAACGTCTCCCGCGCCGTTTTCGCAGCCGGGGCGGAATGCTACCCTCCTTTGAGCCCATCCTGGTCAGCGGAACGCCCATCAGCGCCGCACCCACTCAGGGGCAAAAACTTTTGCTGGTGTTAGATGGCTTGCAGCCGGTGGGAATCACCACCCTGGCGTTGGATACTCACAACTTGCTCGCCATGCTTGGCGCGGCAGCGGAAGTGAACCCCCTCCTCCCTGTTCAGGCGCTGGATTCTGGAGCGCTCTCCAACCTGGCAACCGTCATTGTCCCCACCGGCAGCCTCAAACTCGGAACCCCCATGCTGAGGGCAAAACTGATTCAAGAAGACGGAACTGAAACCACAACCGAAGTGAACATGGGCAACCTGCAAGTGATGCCTCTTGCCAATGGAAAAATCGCCCGGCTGCAACTGCGCCCCCTCAACCGCGCCGATGTGGGCTTGGGAGTCGGACGCGCCCTGGAAGTGGACGTAACCGGCTCCGAGATGGGGATTGTGATAGACGCACGCGGCAGACCCCTGCAACTCCCCGCCGATGCCCCGGCACGCATTGCCCTGCACAAAAAATGGCTTAAAACGGTGGAAGGCTAACCCCATGCTTGCTCCCATCTTTCACATTCTCCCGCTAACAACTGTTCTCCGCACCCGGCTTCTGCCCACCAATGGCAAGGTACTTGTCCGCGCCGGGCAAAACGTAAGCCCCACCGACACCATCGCCGAGGCAGTTGTTGGGCGCAAACACACCGTTGTCGATATTCAACACAAACTGGGGCTTGCCCCCCGTAAAATGGCGCAAGCCATTAAGGTAAAAAAAGGGCAGAAGGTTGCCAAAGGCGAAGCCCTGGCAGCCACAAGCGGCATTTTTGGAAAAGAAATTGCCTGCCCGGTAGATGGCAAGGTCGTGGCAGTGGGCAGTGGAAAAATTGTGCTAGAAACCGGCGGCAAAATTTTGGAACTCCCCGCCGGGCTACCCGGACTGGTGACGGAAGTCATCCCCAACCGGGGCGTGACCATCCGCGCTGCCGGGGCGCTGGTGCAAGGTTTGTGGGGCAACGGCAAACTGGATTGGGGCATTCTGATGAGCCTGCTGGACAAACCAGACGACATCTTCGACCCGACCCGCCTGGACGTGGAAATGCGCGGCTTAATCATCCTCGGTGGGCATGTGCAAAGCGCCAAAGTGTTGGAAAACGCCGCAGACCTGCCCGCACGCGGTTTGCTGGTTGCCAGCCTTAGCCCCTCCCTGCTTTCCCTGGCGCAGCAAGTTAACTTTCCTGTAGTCGTGTTGGAAGGCTTCGGGCGCAGACCACTTAACCAGGCGGCGTTCAAACTCCTTAGCACCAACATCAAGCGCGAAGTTTCCCTCAATGCGGAATTTATCTCTCAGCAGGGACGCACCAGACCGGAACTCTTCATCCCCCTGCCCGTAAACCAGGACCCGCCCGAACTGCAAGAGATGGAAGCCTTTGCCCCAGGGCTAAAAGTGCGGGTTGTGTACCTTACCCGCCCTTCCGTCACCGGAACCATTACCCAGGTGTACCCCGCGCCTGTTCTTCTCCCCAGCGGCATCCGCGCCAACGCCGCCGAGGTAAAACTGGAGAACGAACAGCGCATCCTAGCCCCGCTCACCAATTTGGAAGTGCTGGGGTAAAATATACCCAAATCTGCGAGGAGAACAGCAATGGCTAACACTTTTATTTTCGATGATGACGAATCCCAACCCGATGACACCCCCAACATGGATACTTCCCCCGAAGGGGATGCCGAAGACGGCGCGGAAGAAGGCGGAGAATCGAACAACCGAACCTTTATGATTGTGGCGGTTGTGCTGGGTGGCATCATCCTGCTCAGTCTCATTTGCGCCGCCATCGTTGCCGTTGTTTGGCTCCCCAGCCGCAACGCCACTGTTGCCGCCACCCAGGAATACAACAACGCGATTGCAGCCGAAACTGAAATGTCTCTTCAGCAAACGGCGACCGCTGCCCTGTTTACCGCCACCCTGCCCCCCACCGAAACCCCCACTCCCGCCCCCTCTGCCACCCCGG
>DYNS01000212.1 GCA_020720965.1 Anaerolinea sp.
GCAGGGTTTGCTGTGTGCCGTCTGCCAGGTTTTTGAGGGTGACGTTTCCGGCGGCGGCTTCGTCTGGTCCCAAGACGAGGGTGATTTTTGCGCCCATACGGTCGGCGAATTTGAATTGGCGGGGGAGTTTTACCGGTTCCGGGTAGGTTATAACGTTGATTCCGGCAGATCGTAGTTCGGCGGCGAGGGCGTAGGATTGCATCCAGAGGTTTTGGTCGAATACGGTGACGAGCACCGGGGCGGGGGAGGGGGTGAAGGCGGGGAGCAGCCCTTTTTCTTTGAGGATGATGCCGATGACGACATCTCCCATGGCGAAGCCTACGCCGGAGAGCGGGTCGCCGCCGACATCGCGCAGGAGGTTGTCGTAGCGCCCGCCGCCGAGGATGGCGCGGCGGACCGAGCCGGAGACATCAAAGGCTTCAAAGACGGTTCCGGTGTAGTAGAGCAGCCCGCGCATGATGTTGGGGTCGAATTTGACGTATTCGGCGGCACCGAGGGCTTGCAAGGCGGCAAAGAGGCGCACCATTTCATCCGATTCTCGCCAAAGGTCGTAGTTGGAGAGGGTTTCTTTTAGCCCGGCGAGTTGTTCCGGGCTGAGACCTATTTCCAGCACGGATTCGTCCCATTTGGCGGGTTCCATTTTGGCGCGGCGGTCTACTGCGCCGGAGATTTCCAGCCTTTTTTCGGGGGGGATGCCGAGGGCATCAAAACGGGCATCCATGAGGCGGCGGTTGTTGACGTAGATGACGGCTTCGTTGGGCGGCAGTTGGGCGAGGCGTAAGAAGTTGGCGGCGATGGCGATGAGTTCTGCATCGGCTTCGGGGGAGTTTACGCCGAGCATGTCCACGTTCCACTGAAAGAATTCCCGGCTGCGTCCGCGCTGAGGGCGCTCGTAGCGCCAAAAGGGACCGAAAGACCACCAGCGCAGGGGGAAGATGAGTTCGCCTTGTTTTTGGGCTACCATGCGTGCCAGGGAGGGGGTGAGTTCCGGGCGCAGGGTGATGAGGTCGCCGCCCCGGTCTGCAAAGACGAAGGATTGTTCTTTGACGAGTTCCTCGCCGGATTTGGCGGCATAGAGGTCTATGGTTTCCAGGTAGGGCGCGTCCCATTCCTGATAGCCGTAGGTCTGCGCCGCCTGACGCACGAGGCTGTAAATGTAGTTGCGTTGCGCCATTTCTTCCGGGTAGAATTCCCGGGCGCCTTTTACGCCGGGGATGAGGGATTTGGATGCCATAGGATTTGTCTCCGTGTGGGTATGCGAGTTGAGGCTTATTGTACCGCATTGTTTTTTCGTCACTTTTATGTCATGGAGGCATCTAAAAATGATGATGTTTTTGAGACCGTTGAAAAATCGACTTTTTCTTGTATTTTCTCAGGTTGCCCGGTGGGGAAGCCAACCGGGGGATGATGAGCATACCCGTCTGAACAAAGCCCTGATTGTGGGAGCAAGCGTTTTGTTTATTCCGGCGGGTTGGGTGTGGGCGGCGGGCTATTTTGGGCTGGGACTTCCGCTTGCCGGGGCGCTGCCTCTTTCGGCATCTTTCATTTTGTTGGTCAGTTTGCTATATTACCTGCGGACTCACCGTTATTCTTTTCTGCTTTGGGTGGCGCTGACTCAAACCCTGTTTATGCCCGCTGCCCTTAGTATTGCCCTGGGTGGGTTTGTCAATTCCGGGTTGGTTATCCTTTGGTCGGCGCTTGCCCCCTTTGCGGCGCTGATTTTGGAGGACTTACGCAGCGCCCTGGGCTGGTTTGTGGCGTTTTTGGCGGTCATTGGCTTTAGCGCCTGGCTTCAGCCGCAGCTGCCTTACATTCGTCCCCTGCCAGAGTCTTTGGTCATGCTCTCTTTTGTGATGAACCTGGGGAACGCTTTTGTCATTACCTTCATCACCGCCGCCTATTTTGTGGCGCAGAAGGAAATCTTCAAAGCCCGCTCCGAAGCCCTACTGTTGAATATTCTCCCGCCTGAAATTGCGGAGATTCTGAAGGAAAAGCCCCGTCACATTGCCCAAACCTACCCGCAGGCAAGCGTTCTGTTTGCGGATATTGTCAACTTTACGCCCCTCTCTGCCTCCCTCAGCGCCGGGGAGGTGGTGGATATGCTCAACGACATTTTTAGCGCCTTTGATGTCATTACCAAAAAACATGGGCTGGAAAAAATAAAAACCATCGGCGATTGTTACATGGCAGCGGCGGGCGTTCCCCGCCCCCGCGCAGACCACGCCGAAGCCCTGGCAAGCGCCGCCCTGGAGATGCAAGCCTACATGCGTACTCACACTTTTTACGGGCGCAGCCTGCAAATTAGGGCGGGGATTCATAGCGGCGAGGTGGTCGCCGGGGTTATTGGCAGGGATAAATTCATCTACGACCTGTGGGGAGATACGGTAAACACTGCCAGCCGCATGGAAAGTCACGGTCTGCCGGATACGATTCAGGTGACGGCGCAAACTGCCAGCCTGCTGCCCGCCTCCTTTCATCTTAAACGGCGAGGGGTGGTGCGGGTAAAAGGCAAAGGCGCGGTGGAAGTTCATTTCCTCACCGGAAAATCCAGCCCGGAAAATCTATAAATTCCTACCTTAATAGGTGACATTTTTCGTTACATTTGTCACTCTCGGAATGCCCCCGTTTTGAATATAGTTTGCGGGTCTCTTATCCTTTTAATCGTTCTCAGGGCATTTACCTGCTTATGCAAGGCGTACACCTTCACATTACCGGCATCGTTCAGGGCGTTGGCTTTCGCCCTTTTGTTTATAACCTGGCACAACGCCTTCAACTGATGGGTTGGGTCAAGAATACCTCCGCAGGGGTGGAGATTGAAATAGACGGAGAGCCCGCCCAAATTGCGGATTTTGTTCAACGCCTGCAAAGCGAACTGCCTCCCCTGGCAAAAATTGACAGCCTGCGCCAGACCCCCCTGCCTGCCTCCGGCTTCTCTCAATTTGAAATTATCCACTCTCAGGCGCTGGAGGGCGCTTTTCAACCCATCTCTCCGGATGTTGCCACCTGCCCAGACTGCCTGCGCGAACTATTTGACCCCCAAGACCGCCGCTACCGCTACCCTTTCCTCAACTGCACCAACTGCGGACCGCGCTTCACCATCATTCAAGATATTCCCTACGACCGTCCCAAAACCACCATGGCGGGCTTCCCCCTCTGCGCGGACTGCGCTGCCGAATACCAGAACCCCTCCAACCGCCGCTTTCATGCCCAACCGGTTGCCTGCCCCACCTGTGGACCCAAACTCTGGCTGGAAGAAACCGCCCCCAGCGGAGCCTTACACATCAGCCTTGCCGAGGAAGCCATTCAACGCGCCCGCGCCTTGCTGCTGCAAGGCAAAATCCTTGCCGCTAAAGGCTTGGGAGGCTTTCACCTGGCTTGTAACGCCCTGCAACCCCCAGCAGTGGCAGAACTTCGCCGCCGCAAACTGCGGGTAGATAAACCCTTTGCGGTGATGATGCCAGACCTGCAAGCCGCCGCCGAGCATTGCCACCTCAGCGATGCCGAGCGCAACCTGCTGCTCTCCCCCGCCCACCCCATTGTCCTGCTGCGCCGCCGGGCAGGCTCTTCCCTGGCAGAGCAGCTTTCGCCAGGGCAGGACTATGTCGGCGTGATGCTGCCATACACCCCCCTGCATCATCTTCTGCTGGAACGCGCCCCCGGTTTTCCCACCGCTTTGGTTATGACAAGCGCCAACCTCTCAGACGAACCCATCTGCACCGACAACATCGAAGCCCGCACCCACCTGGCAAGCCTGGCAGATGCCTTCCTTATGCACAACCGTGATATTCACATCCGCACTGATGACTCGGTTCTGCGGGTACACGAAGCCCAACCTTACCCCATTCGCCGCTCGCGGGGGTATGCGCCCTTCCCCGTCCGGCTGCCCCGCTCCACCCCACCCCTGCTCGCCGCCGGAGCGGAACTAAAGAACACCTTCTGCCTCACCAACGGCGACTACGCCTTCCTTAGTCATCACATCGGCGATTTATCCAACTACGAAACCCTGCAATCGTTTGAAAACGGCGTGCGCCACTTTGAAAGCCTTTTCCGCGCCCGTCCTCAAGCCCTTGCCTGCGACATGCACCCCAACTACCTGGCAACTCGCTACGCTCAGGAACGCGCCGAGCGCGAAAACCTGCCCCTCATCCCCGTCCAACACCATCATGCCCACATTGCTGCTCTCATGGCGGAACACGGTTTGGATGGCTCTCAACCCATTTTGGGAGTCTCTTTTGATGGAACCGGCTATGGCGAAGATGGCAACATTTGGGGCGGAGAATTCCTGCTGGCAGATTACGCCGGTTATAAGCGCCTCTCGCACCTTCCCTATTTTCCCCTCCCCGGCGGCGACCAAGCCACCCGCCGCCCCTCCCGCACCGCCCTGGGCTTGCTCCACGCCCTGGGCATAGACTGGGACGAAACCCTGCCCACTCACGCCGACCTGTGTTACGAAGAACGCACTGCCATTCGGCTTCAGTTACAACACAACCTTAACAGCCCCCTCACTTCCAGCGCCGGGCGTTTGTTCGATGCCGTTGCTGCCCTGGCGGGCGTGCGTCAGCGCGTCAACTACGAGGGGCAAGCTGCCATCGAGTTGGAAGCCCTGTGCGACCCCCAAGAAACCGCCGCCTACGAATTTTTGCCCGGCGAACAAGCCCAGTTGGAAGGCGGGCTGGAAGCCCTTTTGGCGGATATCCGCTCTGGGGTGGAGGTCGGCAGGGTGGCGGCACGCTTCCATAACGGGTTGGCGAATCTCGTCTGTCAAACCTGTCTCCAATTCCGCAAAGAGACCGGGGTTCGGCAGGTGGGGCTTTCTGGCGGGGTGTGGCAAAACATCACCCTTTTGCAAAAAACCCTGGGGCTGCTCCGGGCGCAAGGCTTTGAAGTTCTTTTACACCGCCAGGTTCCTGCCAATGATGGCGGACTGGCTTTGGGTCAGGCTGTGGTTGCCGCCCAACGATTCTGGTAATTCGTTCTCATGGAGAATCTTATGTGCTTAGGTATTCCGGGAAAAATTGTGGAAGTGTATGAAAAAGATGGATTGCCCACCGCCAAAGTGGATTTTGGCGCGGGTGTGCTGAGGGAGTGTTGCCTTGCCTATGTGCCGGAGGCGCAGGTGGGGCAGTATACAGTTGTGCATGTTGGTTTTGCCCTCAACCTGTTAGACGAAGCCGATGCCGAAGAAACCCTTGCCCTGTTGCGCGAGATGGGCAATCTGGAAGAAGAACTGGGCGCGGAAGTGGGCAGCGGGCAGGTGCAGCCATGACAGACCTGAACTTTACCGCCTCGTTCCGGGATGCCGACCTGGTAAAAGCCGTGCTGGAAGAAATTCGGCGCACCGTAACCCGCCCCTGGGTGCTGATGGAAATTTGCGGCGGGCAGACCCATTCCATTGTGCGGCACGGGCTGGACCAACTTTTGCCCCCCCAAATTGAACTGGTACACGGACCCGGCTGCCCGGTTTGCGTAACCCCGCTGGAGCAGATAGACCGCGCCCTTGCCATTGCCTCCCAACCCAATGTCATTTTCACATCCTACGGCGACATGCTGCGAGTCCCCGGCTCGG
>DYNS01000534.1 GCA_020720965.1 Anaerolinea sp.
TCTCCGAGTTGGACGACATCCTCGGAACCATCGTCCGCATCATGCCCATCCTGGTCGGGGTGGAACGCTCTGCCATTTACCTGTGGGAGGATGAAACCGGCCTTTTGCGTCCCGCCCAGGCATACGGCTTGCCCGAAGAAGCCCGCCCGGAAATTTGGCGCAGCCTTGCCCCGGAGCAATTCCCCCTTCTGCAAGCCGTTTTGCAAACCAATCAAACCGCCCTCTGCCAGGAAGCCCACCTGGGACCGCAATCGTGGCAGCAGGTTATCCCCGCCAGCCCCCAGGAAGCCGAAGCCCTCACCTACAGCGAAGAACGCCTGCTGATAGCCCTGCCCCTTCAGGTAAAGGGGCAGCTCTTCGGCGTTCTCCTGGCAGAAGAAGCGGCAGGCGGGCGCAGGTTCCGCTCCCGCCGCTTGGAAATTCTCAACGGCATTGCCCAGCAGCTCGCCCTCTCCATTCAGAACGACCGCTTTCAGCGCGAGACGGTTGCCCGCGAAAGGCTGGAAACCGAAATTGAACTGGCGCGTCAGATTCAGCAGACCTTTATGCCCCAGGAACTGCCCTCCCTGCCGGGTTGGGATTTCTCTGCCCGTTGGCGCACCGCCCGCGAGATGGGCGGTGATTTTTACGACCTGTTCTTGCTACCGGGGGGAAAGGTGGGCATCTTCATTGCAGATGTGGCGGATAAGGGCATTCCTGCCGCCCTCTTCATGGCGCTCACCCGAACCCTCGTCCGCGCCGCTGTCCTGCAAACCGACTCACCCGCCCTGGCGTTGAGCCAGGTTAACGACCTGCTCTACCCGGACGCGCAGCAGGGCATGTTTGTCACCGCCGTTTATGGGGTTTTAGAATCGCAAACCGGGCGTTTTACCTATGCCAACGCCGGACATAACCCCCCGCTCTGGCTTTCGCGCCAGGGCGCTGCGCCTCGCTTCCTCACCCGCACCGGCATGGCGTTGGGTGTGCAGGAAGGCACACCCATGACCGAAAACAGCATCCTCCTCGCCCCCGGCGACCTGCTCTTCCTTTACACCGATGGCGTAACCGAAGCCTTTTCCCCTTCCATGCAGGCATTTGGGGAAGAAGGCTTAACCCAAACCCTGCTCCGGTTTTCTGGGGCATTTTCCGCCGCCCCCAGCGTGCAAGCAGTGGACGAAGCCGTGCAAACCTTCATCGCCGGGCAACCCCTGGCAGATGATGTGACCCTGTTGGCGGTTTGCCGCTTGTAAACCTGTTCCCTCCCCTAAGGAATGCCCACAAACACCCGCAGCCCATCCGCCGAGGCGGCTGCCAACCAGCGACCATCCGGGCTGAGGGAGACTTTTGTCACTGCAGAGTCGAATGCCTGAAAACCCGCCATCTCCTGCCCGTCTGGTGAGACGAAAAAGACCGAGCCGTCTTCCAGTCCAAAAATCATCCACTCGTCCATGCTGGAGAAAGCCATGCTCACCGGCGCGGCAGGCAGGGCGAGGCGCATTGCCTCGCTGAGGTTGTAGTTGTTTTCTTCCTTCATCGTCAGGACAACGACTTTGCCCTTGT
>DYNS01000213.1 GCA_020720965.1 Anaerolinea sp.
GAACTAAACCGGCGCTCCTCCCAGCTGGAGGCAGCCTCCATTGTCTCCCGCACCGCCGCCGAAGAACGCGAGCTGGAAACCCTTCTCAACAGCGTGGTACGCCAAATTACCCAAAGTTTTGGGCATTATCACGCCGGAATCTTCCTCACGGACGCGGGCAGCCAATACGTCATTCTGCAAGCCACCTCCTCGCAGGGAGGGCAAAAAATGCTGGCAAGGGGACACAAACTGCCGGTTGCAAGGCAAGGGATTGTGGGCTACGCCGCCTACCAGAAACGCCCCAGAGTAGCCCAAAACGTCAATGACGAATCTGCCTTCTTGAACAACCCCGACCTGCCAGAAACCCGCTCCGAGTTGGCTCTCCCCCTTCTCGTGCGGGAAAGACTCATCGGCGTGTTGGATATTCAATCCACCCAGAGAAATGCCTTTTCGCTGGACGACATCGCCACCCTGCAAACCATGGCAGACCAAATTGCCCTCGCCATCGAAAACGCCCGGCTGATAGAAGAAAGCCGCAACTCGCTGGAACAGTTGCAAAAAATCACCATCGAAAGCACCGCCAAAGTATGGCAGGAACGCATTGGCAAACAGGTACACGGCTACCGCTATACCCCCATCAAACTAGAGGCACTCCCGCACTCCTTTAGCGCCCCGCAAGAAAGCCCCCGCCTGGTGAAAATCCCTGTCAAACTGCGCGGACAAGTCATCGGCAGCATATCCATGCAGCGCAAAAGCGCCGAGGTTGCCTGGTCGGGCGCGGAAAAAGAAATGATAGAGCGAATCGCCTCCCAGGTTGCGCTGGCAATCGAAAACGCCCGCCTGCTGGAAGAATCACAGCGCCGCGCCATTAAGGAACAAACCGTTAACGAATTCTCCAACCGGTTTAGCCGCTCTCTGGATGTGGACGCTCTGCTACAAAGCGCGGTGCGAGAACTGCACCGCCTTCCCAAAGTATCCGAAGTCTCCGTTTACATCGACCCATCCAGCAAAACCGAAACCCCCTAGCGCCAGGAAAAGCAATGCAACTATCCTTTTTTGCTCTGCCCACCGACAAGCCAGACCTGCCTGCCAACGAGCGCACCATCTACCGCCTGCTGATGGCGGCGCTGATGTATATCCCCACCATGCAAATCCTCAACGGGCTGGGGATTTTAAGCATCTACGCCCTGGGCGTGTTTGGCGTATTCGACAAAAACGAACCCCTGCTGGTATTGGTCGCCCTCATCTGCCTGGTAGATGCCGCCCTGCACGCGCCGCTATATGCCCTGCTGAGAGAAAACAAAATAGAAGCCACCATCGTTTGGCTCCTGCTTATCAACGGCAGCCTTTCGGTTGCCCAAACCGCCCTATGGCAAAACATCCCCTGGTTCCCCATTGGGCTGGTTGCCTCTCCCGTTATCGTATTCTTCCTGCAAAAGGGATTCAACCTCCGCTCCCGGCTTTTTGTGCTTTTCTTCGGCTTAAGCGCCGCCGCCGCCACCTTCTACATCGACTCGGCTGTAACCATGCCGCGCCTGCAACTGCAATACATCATCAACCTCAGCGCCCTGGCAGTGTACATCCTCTTCGTCATCAGCATGGTGATATTCGTCATCCTCGCCAGCCTGGTGGAATTCCAAACCATTCAGACCCGGCTCATCTGGGCATTCACCATCGCCGCCCTGCTCTCCACCATCGTCACCCTGCTGCTTGGCTCCATGTCCAGTTTCCTAAAAAGCCGACAAGATGCCTTCAGCCAGATGGAAATTATCTCCAACCTGAAAATTGCCGAACTGCAAACCTACCTCACCCAGGTAAACAACCAGGCAAAAATCCCCACCGAAGATAACGTCATCGCCCAAAGAATCCGCTACATGCTGGGGGCAGACTCGCAGGATATTTCCTACCAAATTAACCTGGATTTGGTACGCGCCTCGCTTGGCAACATCCAACTTAGCCCGGCAGACGAAATGCTGATTGTGCGGGCAGACGGGCGCACCATCCTCGCCACCAACCGCACCACCGAAAGACAGGTTTTTACCAATGCACCCTTTTTGCAAGACGCACAAAACAAAGTTGCCTTCCGCATAGAAAAAAACTTCGCTGCCATCAACAACCAATACAGCCTGCTGGCGCTCAACCCCATCTTCAGCGGAGAAGAATTTTTGGGAGTCATCGTCTTCAGGACAAATATAGACACCATTCGCAGCCTCGTCTCCAAACAAGCCAAAGCCGGAACCAGCCAGGAATCTTACCTGGTGAGCCAAACCCAGGCGGCGAGCATCACCGACACCCAGGGCGGAGCCATCAACGATATTCGCAGCCTGCCGCTGGCAAACGTTTTGCAACAGGAAACCAACAAAAACATCTACCTCAACTATCGCGGCGACATTGTGCAAGGCTACCATGTGGATGTGCCGGAACTGCAAGCCACCCTCGTCACCGAAATGGAACAACAGGAAGTAGTGGCGGGGATTACCAACTCTCTCATCGTCAATCTTTCGGTAGGCGGTTTTTCGGTTTTGCTCGTCTTCTTCATCGTTTTCACCACCGCCCAAACCATCAGCCGCCCCATTGTGGAACTTGCCCAAAACGCCACCAGCCTGGCAGGCGGCGAATTGGCGGTACGCGCCCAAATGAACCGCAAAGACGAAATTGGAACCCTGGCAAACAGTTTTAACGCCATGGCGGCAGAACTCCAAACCCTCGTCCGCACCCTGGAAGAACAAGTAACCGAGCGCACCCAGGCATTTGAAAAACAAACCAACTACCTGCGGGTCGCCTCAGAAGTAGCCCGCGACTCGGCAAATGCCAAAAACCTGGACGACCTGCTCAACCAGGCATCCGCGTTGGTGATGAACCGCTTTGGGTTTTACCACACCGGCATCTTCCTGTTGGATGACGACCAGGAATACGCCATCTTACGCGCCTCCCCCACCGAAGCAGGGCAGGAAATGCTCCAGCGCCGCCACAAACTAAAAGTGGGGCAGGTTGGCATTGTGGGGTACGCCGCCGCAACCGGCGTTCCGCGCATTGCATTGGATACCGGCAAAGATGTCGCCTACTTCAACAACCCCCTGCTGCCCCAAACCCGCTCCGAGGCTGCCATCCCCCTGAAGGCAAATGAGAAGACCATCGGCATTTTGGATGTGCAAAGCACCGAACCAGATGCCTTCACCCCAGACGACATCTCCACCCTGCAAATTATGGCAGACCAACTCGCCCTCGCCATCGAGCGCGTGCAACTGCTGGAAACCATGCAGCAAAATTACGAAGAACTGCAAAGCGCCTACCAACGCTTTACCAGAGAAAGCTGGCAAGGATTTGAGTTGGATGAAGACTTTAAGCCCGGCTATCACTACGATGGCGTAAAAATTACCCCGCTGGAAACCTACCCCTTGCCCACCCGCAGCCTGCTTCAGCGTGGAAGAGCCGTCATTCTGCCTCAGCGGGATACAGCCAAAGAGACACAGGTTGCCGCCCCCATCAAATTGCGCGAACAGGTCATCGGCGTTCTCGCCATCACCTTCGCCTCCGATGAAGTTACCAAAGATGTGTTGGAAATGATTGAAGAAACCGCCAACCGCCTCGCCGTATCGCTGGAAAACGCCCGGCTCTACACCGAAACCCAAAAACTGGTGGAAAGGGAAAGAGCCGTGAGCGAGATTTCCAGCCAGATTACCACCTCCTTCAACATCGAAAACATCCTCCGCACCGCTGTAATGGAAATTGGCAGGCTCGCGCCAGATGCGGAAGTGAGCGTGCAGTTGGAACAGGAAAAAAGGGCATAAGCCATGCAAACACCCCTTAACGCCCAACAACAAAGCAGTGGCAAGGCAACCGCTCTCATTGTCACCGTAAGCGCCTGGCTGCTATTGCCCGTCTTTGCCGCCGCCGCCTGGCTCAGCGGGGATGCGTCTTACTACAATTTGCTTGTCCCCGCCGCCATGCTGGCTTTGCTTTCCAGCCTGGGGGTTTACGCCCAAAGCCGGAGCAAGTATTGGCTTGCCACCTGGCTGGTGATGGGCGGCATCTTCCTTTCCGACCTTTCTTTTAATCTTTTGGTAAGCGGCGCGGGGATTATTTTCGGCGTTATTAGCGCCCTCATCATTCTGCTGGTTGCCTGGCAAACTTTGCCCGCCCGGCAGGTTGCCCTGGCAGGCTTCATCGGTTTGCTGGGCAGCCTGGCAGGTTATTACCTGGATGCCACCCTGTCCACCGCCGCCCGCATCCCTGCCCCCACCGCCTTGCAACAAAGCCTCATCATCCTGGGCGGGCTGACCATTCTACTCCTCAGCATTAACCTGCTGCGCCACTTTGAATTTCGCAGCATCAACGACCAGATTCGCAGCGCCGTCATCGTCACCACCCTCATCCCCATCTTCGTAGTCGCCCTGTCCCTGGTCGTTTCGGCGGTTTCCGTCACCACCGCGCACGCCACCGATAACCTCGCCCGCACCGCCCGCGAAATCTCCCGCGAGTTGGACGACCTGCTGGAAGAAAACGCCGAAGAACTGCAGGGCGAAGCCATCCTGCCCACCGTCATTGCTTATCTTAAGAACCCGCAAGGCAGTAACTCCAACATCGCCACAACCCTGGCAAGCCGCAACCCGGATATTCTCTCCTACGCCATTCTGGATGCAAGCGGCAACAACCTGCAAGATTCCAGGACAGAAAACCAGGGTAAATACGAAGGTTTCAAAAGTTATTACCTTACCGCCGCCCTCGAATCGACCCTTTACATCTCGGAAGTGATGCGTAACGCCCAGGGAGAGACTGTTTTCTACGTCAGCGCCCCGGTGAAGAACGAATTAGGGCGCATGATTGGTCTTTTGCGGGTGGAATACGATGCAAAAATTCTGCAAGAGATTACCCAACGCGCCAACCTGAACCTGGCAGAAAACACCGAAGTCATCATCATAGACCAGGACAACATCATCATCAGCCACAGTGCCGCGCCAGATTTAATCCAAAAATCCATCCTCCCCATAGGCCAAAGTCGGGCTTCGTATCTGCAAGCCCAGGGCAGGCTACCCAGCAACCTCAACACCACCGACCTCATCGTAAACCTGCCAACCCTGGCAGAAGCCATGCAAACCAATCAGGGCGATTTCACCCTCCGCAGCGCAACCAACCCCGCCGACCCATCCCTCCGCGCCATTTCCGTCACCAGTCTGCGCGCCAAAGAATGGCGGGTTTTGGTGGGCATAGACCCCAACGTATTCCTCGCCCCGGTGTACGCCCAGGCAATCACCATTGGGGTTGTTGTCATTCTCGTCATGCTCGCGGTCATCGTCTCCTCCGGCATGGTCAGCAGCCTGCTCAGTGAGCCAATCAACCGCCTGGCAGCCTCTGCCCAGCGAATTGTGCAGGGAGAGCAAAACATTAGCCTGCGCCTGGAACGCCGCGATGAAATTGGCTTGCTGAGCGAAGTTTTGCAAAGCACCAACGCCAAAAGGCAAGAAGCCCTGCAAACCCTGGAAACCAGCGTGCAAAACCGCACCGCCGAGTTGAGCATAGCCAACGAAAAGAACAATCGCCGCGCCAGCCAGTTTGAAGCCATTGCCCAAATTAC
>DYNS01000535.1 GCA_020720965.1 Anaerolinea sp.
GCATCGCGTGCAAAACCTTTTCCCACGTAACACCAGAAGTTTTTTTTAGAGCTCAGGCAGATCACCATCACAAACAGGTAGGCCACCGCCGCCAGCACCAAGTGATGGTGAAAGCCCTGCCAGTACCGTCCTTCATAGTGGTCCAATCCCAAATCCGTTTTGTCGCGTTGAAAGAACTGCTCGATGAGAAAGCGGCCCCGGCTTAACCGCAAACAACGCATGGGAGCCGGCTGGGTTTTCAACCAGGCCAAATACAGGTGGTAGGGCTCGGCATCGCCCTCGGGCCAGTCCACCACCAGCCAGGTTTGCGGCCACTCACCGGTGTCCTTGTCCAGGTCGCTCAACACGTAGACCGCCAACCAGGCAATCCGGCTCTTGCGCTTGGCGCCGTCGGCAGCGCGCCAGGCCACCGGGTGCCACTGCGTTTTGGCAATCGATTGGCTCAGTGTCGCCAGTGAACTCGCCGCCGGCTGGCCTTCAGCCACCCCCCAATACTTCTTGGCCAGGCGCTTCTTGACCGGCTTGGTCCATGCCAGCAAATCGCCTCCCGCATTGAGAAAGTACTCCAACCCCAACCGCCTCAGTTCCCACCGCAATTCACTGGCCACCCCATAAACCTCGTCGCCCAACACCGGCGCGGGACTTACGCCATCGGCCAACACTTGCCTTATCAGATCCACCGCCATGGCTGGCTTGGTTTGAAACTGCACATCCTCGGGCACTCCCGCAGCCTGCCGCCGCTCCAAGTCCGCAGCCCACTTCTCCGGCAAATACAACCGGGCGGCCACGGGCGCGGCAATCTCGCCATCGCTAACGACAACTTCCACGCTGACCTGACAGTTGGCTTGTTTGCCCACCGCACCGCAATATTGATGCGCCACTCCGACCGAGCTCTTCCCCTGCTTGAGCCAGCCCGTCTCATCGATGATCCAAGCCGCCAGAGGCTCCATCACCGGCACCACTTCCCGCCGAATGGCCCGCCACACCTCTTGCTCGTCCCAAGGGCTGTCAGCGATGAACTGCTGCAATTTCTGACTGTCGGCTCCCAACCGCTCGGCCATGGGCTCGATGGATTTCCTCTCCCCGGGCAAAAGCAACCCTTGCACATAAAGAGCGGCTCCCTCGCGGCGCTCACTCCGCCCAAGCTCCGCCACAAGTGGCTCGAGAAACTCAGGGAACTCATCCACGCTGCGCCGCCAAAGCTTTTCATTCCATTGCACAAATGCATTGTGCCAGAGCAAAAAAACCGCGTCAACACTTAACAGAGTAATACTAATTGCGTTAACCTCTTCGAGGTAGCCGTTATGTCCCCGGTCGGTATTCAGCGTTCGAGGTTTGACCTGTTGTTCGTTCTTTGACATTCAAGGTCGGGCTTGGCGGAGCGCTCCTGATCCATGCTTCAGGGGGGAGGATTCCGCAAGTCCTGTGCTCACTTTTCCGAGCGGCGAGCGAACCGTGGAAAGTGCCGTTTTTTAGTTCGGTTTGGTTCGGTTTCGGTCAGTTGTGGTTACCGCGAACCGGGAAAAACGCTTTTTTT
>DYNS01000214.1 GCA_020720965.1 Anaerolinea sp.
GCGAGGGGGTCGGCAAGGGGGACGGAGAGCGGGGTGGTGGGGATGGAATGGTCCATCGTGGCGAGGGTTTTATCGGGTCGGCGTACCTTTAGCCCGCGCTGACGCAGCCCGGTAAATGCCTGGGGTGAGGTCACTTCGTGGACGAGGTGCAGGTCGATGTACAAAATGGCAGGGGAGTCGGGTTGTTGGGCAACAACGTGAGAATCCCAAAGTTTTTGGAAGAGGGTTTTCATGGTTAGTGTCTGTTTTTAGTGTCAGTGGGCAGTGTCAGTGGGCAGTTTTCTGTCACTACCCACTGACAACTGTAACTATCCAATGTAACTATCCCACCATCATCACGCCGACATCGGTGTGGGATGGTTGGCTGCCTTCGGTTTGGGCAACAATGAGTTTGTTGAGGGCTGCCAGGTAGGCTTTGGCGCTGGCGACCAGGATGTCGGAATCGGCACCGTGACCGCCAAAGACGCGGGCGTATTCGGTTTCGGTCTGGGCATCCACCTTGTTGAGGGGGTTTTGGGGCTGTACGCGCACGGTCACTTCGCCCAGGGCATCTATGCCTTCGGTAATGGCGTGGACGTTGAATTCCAGCAGGGTGTTATGAACTTTCACCACCGCATCAATGGCTTTGTAGGTAGCATCCACCGGACCTGTGCCAACGCTGGCGTGGGTGTGAATTTTGCCATCCGGTCCGCGCAGGCGCACGGTGGCAGTGGGTAAGCCCATGGTGCCGCAAGCGACTTGCAGACCGTCCAGCGAGTAGATGTCGCGGGGGCGGTAGAACTCGTCTGCAATCAGGGCTTCCAGGTCGGCATCGGTGATGACTTTTTTGCGGTCTGCCAGTTCCTTAAAACGGGTGAAGGCTTTATCCAGTTCGTGGTCGTCCAGTCCATGCCCCATCTCTGCCAGGCGGGCGCGCAGGGCGCTGCGCCCGGAGTGTTTGCCCAGCACCAGGCGGGATTGGTTCACGCCCACGTCTTCCGGGCGCATAATTTCGTAGGTTTGGTTGTGCTTCAGCATCCCGGCCTGGTGTATCCCGGCTTCGTGAGCAAAAGCATTGGAACCGACAATTGCCTTATTGGGCTGTACCACAATGCCGGTGTAATTGCTCACCAGTTTGCTTACGCGGGCAATTTGGGTGGTGTCGATTCCGGTTTCCAAGCCATAGACGGGGTGGCGAGTCCGGAGCGCCATCGCCACTTCTTCCAGCGAGGTGTTCCCGGCGCGCTCGCCAATGCCGTTAATCGTCACTTCTGCCTGGCGCGCTCCGGCTTTCATGCCTGCCAGGGCGTTGGCAGTTGCCAGCCCCAGGTCATCGTGGGTGTGGACGGAGATGGTAATGCCTTCGTGCATCCCCGGCGTGTTGGCAATAATCCCGGCAATCAGCCCGCCGAACTCATCCGGGGTGGTGTAGCCTACGGTGTCCGGGATGTTGAGGGTGGTCGCCCCCGCCTGAATGGCAACGCCCAGAACCTGGTACAAAAATTCCGGGTCAGAGCGTCCGGCATCTTCCGGGCTAAATTCAACATCGGCGCACAAACTACGGGCGTAAGCAACCATGTTCGCCACCCGTTCCAGCACCTGTTCGCGGGTCATGTTCAGTTTGTGCTGCATATGAATTTCGGAAGTGGCTAAAAAGGTGTGGATGCGGGGATTTTGGGCTTCGCGGACTGCCTGCCAAGCCTTGTCAATATCCTCCTTAATAGCACGCGCCAACCCGGCAATCACGGGGACTTTGGCAGATTCATCCCCTTTGGGCGGGTTGCCCACCTCGGCGGCAATGCGGCGGACGGCTTCCAGGTCGTCTGGCGAGGCGGCGGGGAACCCGGCTTCGATAATATCCACCCCCAGGCGAGAAAGGGCGCGGGCAACTTCCAGTTTTTCGGCGGAGGTCATGGTTGCGCCCGGGGATTGTTCTCCATCGCGCAGGGTGGTATCAAAAATTTTGACGTAGTTGTTCATGTGTATCTCCTTTTTGTCAGTCGTTGGTCGAATAACGACTATCCGACTACTTCTTCCAATTTTCCGGTCTCAGGGCGCGGACGGCTGCTCCAGCCTGCCACATTTCCGATTCGCGGATGGCGCGGAGTTCTTCTTCCAACCGGGCGCGATATTCCGGGTGGCTGTTGGCTTCCAGGGTAATGCGGGCTTCGTTTCCGGTGGCAACGCTTTGGTACAGGTCGCCAAAGACGGGGGCAACTGCATCGCGGAATTTGTCTTTCCAGTCCAGCGCGCCGCGTTGGGCGGTGGTGGAGCAGTTGGCGTACATCCAATCCATGCCGTTTTCGCCCACGAGACGGATGAGGGATTGGGTCAGTTCTTCGACTGTTTCGTTAAAGGCTTCGCTGGGGCTGTGACCATGCTTTCGCAGTTCGTTGTATTGGGCTTCCATCACCCCCGCCAATGCGCCCATCAAAATGCCGCGCTCACCGGTCAGGTCGCTAAAGACTTCGCTTTTGAAAGTGGTCGGGAAGAGATAGCCTGCGCCAATGGCAATGCCAAGAGCGATGGTGCGTTCCTGGGCGCGCCCGGTGGCATCCTGATGCACGGCGTAACTGGCGTTAATGCCGCTGCCCGCCAAAAAGTTGCGCCGCACGCTGGTTCCAGAGCCTTTGGGGGCGACCAGCGCCACATCCACATGCGGGGGCGGCACAACGCCGGTGTCGTCTTTATAGGTGACGGAGAATCCGTGAGAGAAGTAGAGCATATCGCCCTCGTTGAGGGTTTCCACAATTTTGCTCCACTGGCTGCGCTGACCGGCATCCGAGAGCAGGTATTGAATCACCGTGCCGCGCTCGGCGGCTTCTTCCACCGGGAAGAGGGTTTCACCGGGAACCCAGCCATCCGCAACAGCTTTATCCCAGTTTTTTGTGCCGGGGCGCTGCCCAACAATGACGTTGATGCCGTTGTCGCGCATGTTCATTGCCTGTGCGGGTCCTTGCACGCCATAGCCCAGCACCGCCACCACTTCGTTTTTAAGCGTCTCACGCGCTTTTTCCAGCGAAAACTCGTCACGGGTGACGACATTTTCTTCCACACCACCAAAATTGATAATAGCCATAAGAAACTCCTTGTATCAGGTTAGAAATCTGAGGGTTGTTTCCTCCCTTTGGGGAGGAAAATGAAAGGGTTGGTTTACCAGTCTTCCCCGGCGGGTTCTTCCATGCCGGGCATCCGGCGGATACCGGTGTTTTGTCCGCGAGTCATGGCAATTTGCCCGGTGCGGACCATCTCCAAAATGCCGAGGGGGCGCAATAATTCCACCATGCCCTCCACTTTTTCTTCGGTTCCGGTCACTTCCACAATCAGGCTATCTACCGCCACGTCCACAATGCGGGCGCGGAAGATGGAAGCGAGGTTATTGACCTCGGCGCGTTGCTCTGGCAGGGCTTTGACCTTGATAAGCGCCAGGTCACGGCTGACAACCGGTTGGCGGCTTACGTCCTGCACGTCGATGACATTGACGAGTTTGTACAGGTTTGTCTCAATTTTGCGGGCGGCAATGTCATCTTCGCACTCTGCCACAATCGTCATGCGAGAAATCTCCGCCTTTTCGGTGCGCCCCACCGCCAAAGACTCGATGTTAAAGTTGCGGCGGCGAAACAGCGAAGCCACACGGTTTAGCACGCCGGGCTTATTTTCCACAAGGGCTACAAAGGTGTATTGCATGGTTACTCATCCTCTCTTTTTCATCATTCCGCAGTCATCACTTCTTCAGCGGGCGGCGCAGCATCTCGTGCAGGGCAGAGCCAGCCGGAACCATCGGGTAAACCGCTTCTTCCTGTTCCACCCGGAACTCCAGCACAACCGGACCGGGGGTTTGGCGCGCCCACTGAATGGCGTCATCCACCTCTTCGGGCTTGGTCACACACCGGGCGGGGATGCCGTGCGCGTCTGCCAGTTTCACAAAATCCGGGGTACGCATGTTCACCGCAGAATAACGCTTCTCGTTAAAGAATTCCTGCCATTGGCGCACCATGCCCAAAAAGTTATTGTTCATAATGACAATCTTCACGTTGGCGTTCTCCTGCGCGGCAGTGGAAAGTTCCGCCGCCGTCATCTGAAAACCGCCATCCCCAGAAATCGACCAGACCTCCTCGTCCTTGCGGGCAAACCAAGCCCCAATGGCAGAGGGCAAGCCAAAGCCCATCGTCCCCAAACCGCCGGAGGTAATCCAGCGGGCGGGCTTATCCAGGGCGTAGTACTGCGCCGTCCACATCTGATGCTGCCCCACATCGGTTGCCACAATGGCGTTGCCGCCGGTGATTCGCCACAGGTCATCAATCAGGTGCGGCACATGCAATTTGCCATCTTCGGGCCAGCTCATAATGGAACGCGCATCCCCTTCCGACTTCCATTCCGCAATCTGTTGCAGCCACTCCTCGTGTTCGTACTCATCCACCATCGGGATTAAATCGGTGAGGACGCTCTTCAGGTTGCCCACCAGCGGCACATCCACCGGCACGTTTTTGTGTACTTCCGCCGGGTCAATTTCGATGTGAATCTTCTTTGCGCCGGGGGCATAGGTGCTGAGGGTGCCAGTCACACGGTCATCAAAACGCATCCCAAACGCCAAAATCAGGTCGGAGTTTTGAATTGCCAGGTTGGTATGGGCTTCGCCGTGCATCCCCATCATCCCCAGGCTAAGGTCATGCGAAGCGGGAAAAGCCCCCAGCCCCAGCAGAGTGCTGGCAACCGGCGTGTGGGTCTTGATGGCAAAATGCTGCAACATCTCCTCCGCGCCCGATTTGATGACCCCCTGCCCGCACAAAATCACCGGGCGTTTGGCGCTCTCAATCAGCCGCAGCGCCTTCTCCAGGTCGGCTTTGGGAGCATGTTCCGGGGGCTGATAACCGGGCAGTTTAATCGATTCGGGGTACACAAAGTCCGCTGTTTCGATTTGAGCATTCTTGCAGATGTCCACCAGCACCGGACCCGGTCTGCCAGAGCGGGCGATGTAAAACGCCTCACGAACCGCCTCCGCTATCTCTTCCGCGTGCCGCACCTGATAATTATGCTTGGTAATGGGCAGGGTAATGCCGGTCACGTCCGTTTCCTGAAAGGCATCCCCGCCGATGAGATGGGCAGAAACCTGCGCCGTAATAAACACCACCGGCGAAGAATCCATCATCGCGGTTGTAATTCCCGTCACCAGGTTGGTCGCCCCCGGACCAGAAGTGGCAAACGCCACCCCCACCCTGCCAGAAGCGCGGGCATAGCCATCCGCCATGTGTGCCGCGCCCTGTTCGTGCCGCACCAGAACATGATGCACCGGGTAATTGAGCATGGCATCGTAAATGGGCATACTTGCCCCGCCAGGATAGCCAAAGACCACTTCCACGCCTTCGCGCATAAGGCATTCCCACAAAATTTCGGCGCCGCTTAGTTTCATTTTTATTCTCCTTATTTTTCGTCAGTAGTTGTTAGTCGTCACTTACCACTTGCCACTTGCCACTCACTCATCGCTCATCACTGCCCCCGTATCTGCCGAAGTGACAAAGTGAGCGTAACGCCGAAGCCACTTGCTTTGCGCCCTGCTCCGAAACGGCGGT
>DYNS01000215.1 GCA_020720965.1 Anaerolinea sp.
CGCTTTTCAGTTTTGAAAAGCGCCCGCCTGAGGATGAAGGGGATTCATTCTTTTTTCGTCTGTTCCCTGCCGCGTGCCTGGACTACGGCAGCGGAAAGGAAGCCAAGCGCTGCACCCAAAACGATGTTGAAGGATTGAATTGCCAGTTCGCGCCGCGCCATAAAAGCGGAACTCTCCGATTTGAGTGAATCCAGCACCAGTTGGCGGGTGTTTTCGTCTTGCATCAGGATTTGCATATCTTCGCCAATGTTGAGGGCGGGATTGAAGGTTTCCTGAAAGAAGGCGATGTAGCCCGTGCCGAGCAGAAGCAGCAGGTAAGTGAAGAGAATTAATCCCCAACGCGGGTCGGCGGGGAAGAGGGAGAACAAGCGGGTGAGGAGATTGGGTTTGGGGTCGCTGGCGTTCATTATCGTTCCTAAAATAGATTGAGTAACCCCCTCGCCTGCGGGGCGAGGGGGCGGGTTTTACAACTGCTCACGCAATTTTTGGGCGTTTTGCTGGTAGGCGGCGAGTTTTTCGCGCTCTTTTTGGACGAGGGCGGCAGGGGCTTTGGCGGCGAAGTCGCTGGCGAGGAGTTTTTCCAGGCGGGTGATGTGGCTTTCGGCTTCGGTGAGTTCTTTTTGCAAGCGGGCGCGTTCTTCTTCCGGGTTCACCATCTCTGCCAGGGGCAGGTAAATTTCGATGTCGCTGACGACCAGGCTTACCGTCCCGGCAGGTTTTTCTGCCAGAGTGGTGAAGATTTGCAGGCGGGAGGCATCCAACCCGGCGAGGGCAGATAGTTCGTTTTTCAGGCTGGGGTACAAGCCCTCGCGCTTTTCGCCTTCGGCAAGGGTTGCAGCGAGTTTGAGACCGGGTTTGACGTTCTTTTCTGCCCGCAGGTTGCGAATGGCGCGGATGACTTCTTGAAAGGTGGCGAACTCGCGCAGGCTTTCTTCTTCCCAGCCTTCTTCTGGCAGGGGGTCCAGCCAGCGAGCGGTGATGAGGGCTTCGGACCAGGTTCCGCCCTGAGGCAGCAGGTGCGGGGAGTGCGCCTGCGCGGCGGCTTTGAGATGCCCGTAAAGTTCCTCGGTGACGAAGGGGGTGAAGGGGTGCAACAGGCGCAGGCTGGCTTCCAGAGTACGGAGGAGCAGGTCGGCGGTGTAAAAGGCGTGGTCGCCGCCCTGAGCAATTTGCAATTTGGCAATTTCCAGATACCAGTCGGCAAAGTCATTCCAGAAGAAGTCGTAGATGTTTTGCCCGGCTTGCCCGTATTGAAAGGTTTGGAAGAGGCGTTCTGTATCGCGGGTGAGGGTTTTGAGGCGGGCGAAGATAAAGGAGTCTGCCAAAGTCCAGTGGGGTGAGCCTTGCGGGGCGGTGGGGGCTTTTTGCAGCAGGGTGATGACGAGGCGGGCTGCGTTCCATAGTTTGTTGGCAAAGTTGCGATTGGCTTCCACCTTCTTCAGGCTGAGGTTGGTGTCTTTGCCGGGGCTGGAGCCAACCAACAGGGTAAAGCGCAGCGCGTCTGTGCCGAGCTCGTCCATCACCGTGAGGGGGTCTATGACGTTGCCTTTGGTTTTAGACATTTTGTGTCCGTGTTCATCACGGATTAAGCCGTGCAGGTAAATGGTGTGGAAGGGTGGAGTTTCGGTAAATTCCAAGCCGCTCATCATCATGCGGGCTACCCAAAAGAAGAGAATGTCGTAGCCGGTTTCCATGTAGGAGGTGGGATAAAAGTATTGCAGGTCTGGGGTTTGGCGGGGCCAGCCGAGGGTGGAGAAGGGCCACAAGCCGCTGGAGAACCAGGTATCCAGCACGTCCGGGTCTTGGGTGATGTGGGTGGAGCCGCAGTGGGCGCAAGCGGAGGGGTCTTCGCGGGCGCAGGTTTGTTTGCCGCATTCGGCGCAGTACCAGACCGGGATGCGGTGTCCCCACCAGAGTTGGCGGCTAATGCACCAGTCCTGGATGTTATCCATCCAGTTGTAATAAACCTTCTCGAAGTATTCCGGCACAATTTTTACTTGCCCGGTTTGAACGGCGAGGTTGGCTTTTTCTGCCAGCGGAGCAATGCTGATGAACCACTGCTCGGAAATCATCGGCTCCACAATTTCGCCGCCGCGTTGAGAGCGGGGAACCTTGAGGGTGTATGCTTCTTCTTTTAGGGTTAAACCGGCGGCGGACATATCTGCCCACAGGTTTTTGCGGGCTTCAAAGCGGTCTTGCCCGGCATAGGCACCGCCGTTTTCGTTAACACGGGCGCTTTCGTCCAGCATGGAGATGATGGGTAAGCCGTGCCGATGCCCAATCTGATAGTCGTTGGGGTCGTGTCCTGGAGTAATTTTGAGAGCACCGGTGCCGAAATCGCGTTCCACGTATTCATCCGCAATGACGGGGATTTCGCGCCCCAGGATGGGAACGATGACCTTTTTGCCGATGAAGCCCTGGTAGCGTTCATCTTCCGGGTGAACGGCTACGGCTGTATCGCCGAGGATGGTTTCGGGGCGGGTGGTGGCAACGGGGATGTAATCTTCTGCGCCGGAGAGCATGTATTTGAAGTAGTACAGTTTGCCGGGTTCCTCGCTGTATTCCACTTCCAGGTCTGAGACGGCGGTTTTCAAGCCGGGACTCCAGTTGATGAGACGAGGTCCGCGATAGATGAGTCCGCGCTCGTAAAGGCGCACAAAGGCTTCGCGCACAGCAACCGAAAGCCCTTCGTCCATGGTAAAGCGCTCACGAGTCCAGTCGCAGGAGGCACCCAGACGGCGGATTTGGTTGGTGATTTTTCCGCCTTTTTCTTCTTTCCACGCCCAGGTGCGGCGCAGAAACTCCTCGCGCCCCACCGCCTCGCGGCTTGTGCCTTCTTTGATGAGTTGGCGTTCCACCATCAACTGGGTGGCGATACCGGCATGGTCGGTGCCGGGAACCCACAGGGTGGAATATCCCTTCATGCGATGGTAGCGCACCATCAGGTCTTCCACGCTGACGAACATGGCATGACCGAGGTGCAGTTCGCCGGTGACGTTGGGCGGGGGGATGCTGATAACAAAGGGTTTCACCGAGGGGTCAAAATCCGGTTTGTTGGGGTCGTTGTGGGGCTGAAAGTAGCCTTTTTGCTCCCACATGGCGTAAATGCGCTGTTCGGTGCTCTGAAAGTCGTAGGTTTTGGGTAGTTCGTAGGCGCTCATGGGTGTCTCCTTGGGGGTAAGGTCGATTTTCGATACTGGAATGTCAAATAAAAAACGCTCTCGTCCTGTTGGAGGACGAAAGCGTTGGCTTCCGCGGTACCACCTCGATTCGCCCGAAAAGGGGCGCGCTCTGGGGCGGACGAATTCATCCGCCTGCGCGTTAACGGGCGCTCCCGTGCCGTTCTACTCTCGCGGGGATTTCTTCGGCAGTGACATTGGGGGACGTTCTGCGCGGGTTCGCTGAGGCGGCTTTCAGCCGGGGACCGCCTTCTCTGGCAACGCTGCGGGCGCGTACTCTTCCCAATGGGCGCGATTATACTCGTTTTTGGGCAAAGGTTAGAGGGTGAGCAGGATGATGGCTCCCAATGCCAGCAGGATGCCCATTTTTTGCCCCGGCAGGATGCGTTCCTTAAGGAAGAAACCAGCGAGCAGGGCAGTTGTTCCAGGGTAGAGGGAACTTAGCACGGCGGCAACGTCCAGGCGACCGGCTTGGGCGGCGAGGATGTAAAAGGTGTTGCCGCCCACATCCAGCGCGGCGTTGGCGCTGACGAGGGGCAGACCGGCGCGGGAGAGGGAAAAAGATTCGCGGCGGAGGAGAAGCGCCAGGAGCATCATCAGGGTTCCCACGCTGCGGGAGATTATCATGGGGTAGAGGGTGGAGGCGGTGGATGCCTGGTGAATGAGGACGAAGTACGCCCCAAAGGCGATGCCCGCCACAAAGGGCAGGCGCAGTTCTGCCAGGTGAGTGTCGTGCCAAACGCCGTTTTCTGGCTGTGAGACGAGCCAGATGGCGGCGAGGGCGAGTGCAAAGCCGCCCCATTGATGCAGGGCGGGCATTCCCTCGGTGAAGATGGCAACCAAAACGGGGAATGCCGCCGCGAGGAGGGCGGAGACTGGGGCAGCGATGCTCATCTTGCCGATGGACATGGCTTGGTAGAGAATTAAAAGCCCAATAGAGCCAACCAGCCCGGCGGATGCAGCAAAGAGCAGGCTGCGGGCGTCGGGGAAGTCTTCTGGGAAGAAGAGCAAACCGCCCAGGAGCAACGCCAAGCCCAGAACTTCGGCGTAAAAAACGGCGCGGTATGCGCCGAGCTTGCGGGATGCCAGCCCGCCTGCAAAATCCCCTCCGCCCCAAACCAGGGCGGAGAGAATGCCATAGAGGACGGTCGTCATGCTTTTTTATTCCAGTAGGGGGAGGTTTTGAGGATGGTGCGGCGGACAAAGGGGCTGGCGAAGGGGACGAGGTATCTTTTCCATCCCAGCAGGGCGGCAATTTCTGCCACGATTTGGTCAAAGTTGTGGCGCTGATATTGCAAAAGGCGCTGACTTTCTTCGGTGTCCAGCCAGTCGGTGACGTATTCTTCCTGGGTGAAGGCTTCTTCTGGCAACATGCCAATGCCCATGGCGCGGAGGAGGCGGGAGAAGAAGTCCCGGTAGGTTATTTGACAGTTTTTGCCGCCGCCAATGAGCAGGGTGCGCCCCGTCCAAAGGTCGGGGTGGGAGATGGCGTTGACGACTGCGAGAGCGCCATCAGCGGGGTGCATGGTTTCCATGCGAGTATCCAAACTGATTTCAAACATAATGGGGTCGGCTTCTCGCAGGGCTATGAGGGGCATATCGCTAAAACGGAAGATGAGCCAGGGCAGGTTGGATTGGTGTACCAGGTCTTCTCCGGCGGCTTTTGTTTCGGTGTACACATCCGTTACGGCAATGGGGTCGCCCACCCGCCGAGGCGGGGGTAGTTTTTGGGTGCGCCCGAAGAGGTCGAAGGTGGATGCGTAGAAAAAGCGCGGAGGGGTGGCTTGGGCTTGCGCGGCGCGGAGCAGGTTTTGGGTTCCGTCAATGTTTACGGCGCGGGTTAAATCCGGGTTGTGGTTGCTACCGGGCGGGATGACGGCTGCCATGTGCAAAATTACGTCCTGCCCGCGCACGACCTGCTGCACAAAGGCGGCATCGCGCAGGTCGCCCCAGGCAACTTCTACCAGCCCTTTGTAACGGGTGGATTTTTGCTCGTTGGCGGGGGTCTGAAGGTCGAGACAGCGGACGGTGTAGCCCTGCCTCAGCAGTTCTGCGGTGATGTAGCTGCCTACGTTGCCAAATGCGCCGGTGACAAGGACGTTGGGCATGGTTTTAGAAGCCTTCCAGCTTGCTCAGGTCGGCAATGCCTTCGCTCAGGCGGGCAACCTGCCCCAGAAGCGCCAACCGATTTTGGCGAATTTGCTCGTCTTTGTCCATCACCAGCACTTGCTCGAAGAAAACGCCAATGGCGGGCAAGAGACTTTCCACCGCTTGCAGCAGGTCGGGCAGGCTGGCGGGCTGGGGAGGGCAGGCTTGCAAGGCGGCGAGCAGGGCTTGTTCGGCGGGTTCGCTCAGTTT
>DYNS01000536.1 GCA_020720965.1 Anaerolinea sp.
ACCAAAAAGTCTTATATGCGCCCTAATGCCGTAGATGCCATTTACGACAAGAACAGCGGCAACAACCTGGGCGGGGAGGACTTCCCCGTCATTCACTTTGAAGAAGTGGATGCAGATTCGCCCCTGACGATTCAACTGATGCTGAAAGGCGGCGGCTGCGAGAACGTGGGAGCGCAATATTCGCTACCCAACAATGCCCTCGGCGCCGGAAGAGACCTTGCCGGGGTGAGGAAGGTGGCGCTGGATGCCGTCCAAAAGGCTCAGGGGCAGGGCTGCGCCCCCGGAATTTTAGGGATTGCCATCGGCGGCGACCGGGGCGCTTCTTATGCAAAGTCTAAAGAAGTGTTGTTTGACAAAATTGGAACCCGCAACCCCGACCCGGAAGTAGCGGCGTTGGAAGAACGCCTGACGAGCGAAGCCAACCAAATGGGGATTGGTCCCATGGGCTTCGGCGGGCAAACCACCGTTATAGACACCAAAATTGTCGGAATGCACCGCCTTCCGGCTTCTTACTTTGTTTCGGTTTCGTATATGTGTTGGGCGTACCGCCGCCGCAAGATGACGGTGCAGGGCGACACCGTGATATACGATTAAGCGCGAAGGAGAACAACATGCGAGAAATTCAACTACCCGCCAGCGATGAGGTCATCCGCGAGCTGCATGTGGGCGAACCGGTCTTACTGAGCGGAATCATGGTCACGGGGCGGGATGCCGCCCATAAGTGGATGATGGAAACGTTCATCAAAAAAAGCAAACCGCCCAAAGAGGGCGATATGCAGGTGTACGAGGAACTGAAGAAGCTGCTCAACGGCGCGGTGATTTATCACTGTGGACCGGTTGTGAGCGGGTTAGATACCCAGGAATATAAGTTTGTGGCGGCAGGTCCCACCACGTCCATCCGCGAGGAGCCGTACCAGGCAGATGTAATGAAACACTTCAACCTTAAAGGGGTCATTGGCAAGGGCGGCATGGGCGCAAAAACCCTGCAAGGCTGCCAGGATACCCCCGGCGTGTACTTCCATGCCATCGGCGGCGCGGCTTCTTTCATTGCCCAATCGGTGAAGCGGGTGCTGGGCGTGTATAAACTGGAGTTTGGCGTGCCAGAAGCGATGTGGGTGATTGAGGTGGAAAATTTCCCCGCTGTGGCGACGATGGATAGTCACGGCGAATCGCAACATGCGGTCATAGACAGCGGCTCTAAAAAGGCGCTGGAAGACCTGCTGGCGCAACCCTACTAAGAACATCTCTGCTCCCCCCTCCCCCAAAAGGAGGGGGGAGTTTTTATCTCAATTCTTCAGGCTATGAATGGGGGCGGGGATTTTTCCGCCAAACTGCACAAACCGGGCAGATTTGCCCACATTGCGAACCGGGGCAATGGCGCTTTCGCCAAACAAGCCGCCAAACGAAACAAACTCCCCGGCTTCTTTGCCCGGCACAGGGATGACGCGCACAGCGGTTGTTTTGCCGTTAATTAAGCCAATTGCCATTTCATCCGCAATCAAAGCCGAAATAGTGGCGGCATCTACCGAGCC
>DYNS01000537.1 GCA_020720965.1 Anaerolinea sp.
CTTTACGCCCCGCGCCGATTTTGTTCAGGTCGGCATCTGTTCCTTTGATGAGGTCAAAATATTCTTCGTCCAGGGGCAGCCGCCATAAACGCTCAAAGGTGCGCTCCCCGCTTTGCAAAAGGGCTTGTGCCAGGTCGTCATCTGTGCTGAGTAACCCGGCGCGGGTGTTGCCCAGGGCAACCACAACCGCCCCGGTGAGGGTTGCCAGGTCTATGATGGCGCGGGGTGCGAAGGTTTTTTCGGCGTAGGTCAGGGCATCTGCCAGAACCAGCCTGCCTTCGGCATCCGTGTTTAAGACCTCGATGGTTTTGCCGTTAAGGGCTTTCAGAATATCGTTGGGGCGGTAGGCTTCGCCAGAAATCATATTCTCGGCGGCGGCAATGACCCCCACCAGCGGAGTTTTTAGCCCCAAACGGGCCGCAGCCGCCAGGGTTGCCAGAACCACCATCCCGCCGGATTTATCGTACTTCATGCCCGCAATGCCATCAGAAGGTTTCAGGTTATAGCCGCCGGTGTCCATTGTCAGCGCCTTGCCCACCAGGGCAACCGGTTTGCCGCCCGCCCCGGCATATTCCAGCACAATCAGGCGCGCCGGGGTGGTGGAACCCTGCCCAACGGCGACCATTGCGCCTGCGCCCATTTCGCGCAGGGCTGCGTCATCCAAAACTGTGCATTTCAGACCAGTTTCGGCGGCGAGCGCCTGGGCGCGTTCTGCCAAAGTGACCGGGTTGAGAATGTTGGGAGGCAGATGCGACCAGGCTCTGGCGCGGTTAACCGCCTCGGCGCTGATTTGTGCCTCCCGCACCATCTTCTGCGCTTCTTCCACGCTGGGGCTTTTTTCGCCGTTTACGAGCAGGTGCAAGCCTAGGGTTTTTTCTTCCCGCCCGCTGCGAAACTCGTCATAGACGAAATTCCCCAGCAAAATGCCCTCCAGCGCCGCCCGAATGGCAGCCAGGGGGGGCAAACCCAGCCCGCAGAGGGGGGTAAGGTGCAGGGTTGCCTCGGTTACGTTGTTTTTCATCAGCCATTTGGCAAGCAAACCGCCTGCCCGCCTTAGCATCTCGGTGGAGAGTTTCTTTTGCGGTCCCAGCGAGAGCAGCGCCCTGCCATCCAGCACGCGCACCTCCCCGGCTTCCTTCCCCACCGTCAGCGGAGAAATTGTCTCCGGGGCGAGGCTTGGCTCAATGGCAAGCCCCTCCAGCGTTGTTACAACATCCAGCAAAATGGTATTCATAACTTTCTCCCGGTTCTCAAAATTTGGCAAAAAACCAGACCATAGGCGGTGATTGTAGCAAAGATTTGCAGTTTGCGCCCGCCTTTTTGTTATAATGCCGCAGACTTTTGAGTAGGAGACCCCTTTGGACCCGATTATTTTTTCCCTTCCCCTCGGCGCATTCACTCTCACCCTGCGCTGGTACGGCGTTTTGGTCATGTTCGGTGTGGCGGTTGGTGCTTGGTTGGCAGAGCGCGAACTAAAGCGGCACGGCGAAGATGGCGAGCATATTTGGAACTCGATGCTGTGGCTTTTAC
>DYNS01000216.1 GCA_020720965.1 Anaerolinea sp.
TGAATTCGTCCTCATCCTGCCCGGTATCAGCCGCGAGAGGGGGGCTGCCCTCGTCCAACGCCTCTCCGACCTTGTCTCCGTCACGCCCATCTCTGGCGACCCGCTCATCTTCATCTCTTTCAGCGCGGGAATTGCCTATTACCCGGTGGACGGCAGCGAGCCGGAGGAAATACTCTTCGCAGCGGATAAACGCCTGTACGAGGGAAAAAGCAAAGGAAAACGCGCCTCTACCCGTTAGGGGCTTCCATCTTCAACTTAAGGGAAACGGAAAATGAATGATAACGCGCAAGCCGCCATTTTTATAGACTACGACAATATCGAAATCAGCGTTGGCACCACCCTCGGCAGAGATGCCAGAGTGGAATGGAAGACGATTTTGGAAACCGCCAGCCGGGTGGGGCGCTTGACCTTGCGCCGCGCCTACGGCGACTGGTCGGAAAATCGCAATATTCAGCGCGATTTGCTCGGCATGGGCATAGACCTGGTTCATGTCTCCAGCAAGCGCGGAAAAAATGCCGCCGATATTCGGATTGTGATAGACGCGCTGGAAATGCTCTATAGCCCCAACAATCACCTCACGCACATCGTCCTCGTCTCTGGGGATGGGGATTTTACCGAACTGGTACATCGCCTGCGCTCGGCAGGCAAGGTTGTGATTGGTTTGGGGGTTAGCGGAACCAGCGCCGAGTATCTGGTGAATGCCTGTGACGAGTTTATCTACTATGACAAACTTGTCACCCCGCCCAGCCCGCCGCCTGCGCCGCCCAACGCCGCAAAAAAAGCACCCTCCCTCGCAGAGCCGGAGCCGGAAACTCCTTCCGCTGCTACGCCGCCTGCCCCCTCTTTTGATATTACCGAAGCCCGTCTGTTGTTGCGCCGCGTGTTGGAATCTTGGGAGGGGGAGTGGATGCTGGCGGCAGAACTGAAGAAAGCCATGCTGCGCCTGAACCCGGCATTTAACGAGAGAAACTATAGTTTTTCCTCGTTTAAGAACTTTTTGCAAGCCCAAATCGATATGATTAACCTGCGAACCCTGGAAGCGCAGCTGGAAGCCCAACTCATCCCCGAAGCCCCCGTCACCTCCGAATCGCTTTTGGAGAGTTACTTGCAGGTTTTGGCAGGGCAAAAGATGCGTATCACCCCCAACGAATACCGCCCGGCGATTATTTTCAAGTTTTACGAGTACGGCAAAAACGGCGGGGTTACGTTTAATCAGATTAAAGACCGGGTTCATGCCCACTTTGAGGAAAACGCGCCCCATGTCACCGGGCAATACATTACCGAGACGGCGTACCAACTGTTTTACGCCTACTGCTTCACCTTTGACCCGGCAGACGAAAAAGAAGAGCCGGTGAACGTCCCTGCCGGAGTGCCTAAAATGTGGGGGCGCAAAGCACACCCCGCCGCAGAAGTGACCCGCGCCACCGAAATGCTGGACCGCTGCGACCGGGGCGTTTTGCAAAAACTGCTCAAGACAATTGGCGCACCAGAGAAAATAGACAAAGAAGCGGCGGCGCGGGTGCTGTATGGCAGCCTGCGCGGCGAGCGCATGTTGGCGCACGTGGCAGATTTGCTGGCTGGCATCAAACCCGCCTGAGTATCCCGACCCCCAAAAAGAACCTGCGCCCTCCCCAAGGAGGGCGCAGGTTCTTTTTGTGCGTTAAAATGGCGGGCGTTTATCCTATTGACGAAAGGCGATACCCGCAATGAATATTCAAGGAAAGCATTACCGCACCGTATGGCTCAAACCAGATGACCCCTCGGTTGTGCAGATTATTGACCAGCGTTTTTTACCCTTTGACCTGGTGATTGAAGATTTGCATACCGCCGAAGAAGCGGCGGTTGCCGTGAAGGAAATGCACGCACGCGGTGCGGGGCTTATTGGCGCGATGGCAGGCTATGGCATGTATCTGGCGGCGTTCCAGGCAATGAGCGGAAAATTCGGCGCGGGCAGCGAAGCGTTTTTTGCGGAAATCCAAAAACAGGGCGAGATGCTCAAAGCCACTCGTCCCACCGCCGTCAACCTGGAATGGGGCGTACATCGTGCGCTGAACGCCATGCGCGCCCAGCCGCAGAGTCCCCTGCAAGCCGCGTTGGATACCGCTCAAACCATCGCAGACGAAGACGCGGAGTTCTGCCGCCGCATCGGTGAACACGGGGTCGAAATCATCGCCGAAATCAGCCAACGCAAAGGCGGCGCGCCGGTCAACATCCTCACCCATTGCAACGCGGGTTGGCTGGCTTTTGTCGATTATGGAACCGCCACCGCACCCATGTACGCCGCCTACGAGCGCGGAATTCCCATTCACGTTTGGGTGGATGAAACCCGCCCACGCAACCAGGGCGCGCGCCTGACCGCCTACGAACTTGGTCAACATGGCGTTCCGCACACCGTCATTGCCGATAATGTGGGCGGACACCTGATGCAGCACGGCATGGTGGACATGGTCATCACCGGCGCAGACCGCGTGACCTACACAGGCGATGCCGCCAACAAAATCGGCACCTATCTGAAAGCGCTCGCGGCAAAAGACAACGGCATTCCTTTCTACGTTGCCCTGCCCTCCTCCACGTTTGATTGGGAGATGACCGATGGCGTAAAGCAAATCCCAGTTGAACAGCGCGGCGGCGAAGAAGTAACCTGGATGGAAGGCTGGACGGAAGACGGTGTGAAAAGCGTGCGCCTGACCCCCGCCGAAAGCCCCGCCGCCAACTTCGGCTTCGACGTAACCCCCTCGCGGCTGATAACGGGACTCATCACCGAGCGCGGCATCTGCCCCGCCTCCGCCGAGGGCGTTTACCGCCTCTACCCGGAGCGCCGCCCCGCCCAGACCGCCCCCAAAAGCGCGATATAATCAGCCCGTTTATTTACAAGAAACGAACTGGAGGTTCCATGAAGAACATAACCAAACAAACCCTGGCGGGCGTTCTGCTTTCCCTGGTCATCCTACTTAGCGGATGCACCTTTGGGCAGGCTGCCGCCCCCACCCCCACCCCTGTAGATGTCAACGCAGTAATGACCTCTGCCGCCGCCGCCGCCTTTGAGCAACTGACCCAAATTGCTCAACAAGCCACCGCCACCCTCGTCCCCACCCAGACGACCGCCCCCACCCTTGCCCCGGCAGCCTCCGAGGGGACTCCCACCGTCACCATCAGCATTCAAATTTCCGAAACCCCCTCCCTCACCCTGGGCGGGGCAACTCCCACTTTGCTGGCAACCCTGCCCGTATTGCCCGGCGCCACTCTCACCCCCATCCCCAGTTTCACCCCGGCAGGCTCCAACGTGGTTAGCAATGAACCGGTCTGCAAAGACTCCATCTTTTTGGAAGACATGACCGTAGCCGACTATACCGTCTTTGCCCCCTGGGATAAATTCTACAAAGTCTGGCGGATGCAAAACACCGGAACCTGTGTTTGGGACGAAGGCTTTTACTTTGCGCCCTGGGCAGGACCCCCCAGCATGGCATCTGCCAATGATGCCTACCGCATTAAACAGGCGACCCAATTTGTGCAGCCCGGCAACTCGATTGATATTGGCATCAGCATGTATGCCCCCGGCGATGCAGGCGAATACACTGCTCACTGGAGTTGGTATGACGACACCGGCAAAGGGTTTGGGCAAAGTGTGACGGTTGTCATCATCGTACAAAAGTAACTGCGTTTTTACCAACAAAAAAACCGCCCCCGTTATGGGGGCGGTTTTTTATCTATCGTTCTCTCCTCCGCCGGGGGAGGGCGGAGGGTGAGGGATGAAGGGTTACGGCGTTGGAGGTGTTTTCTTTAGCCCCTCCAATGCACCGAGGATGAGGGTAAATGCCAGGGTGAGGATGCCCACTGCCAACAAGAGCGCCTGCCAGTTGAGCGCCTCCCACCAGGCAGCGGAGGCGCTGGAACCTGGCTGGGATTGCCCGCCCTGTCCTTGTCCCTGTCCTTGACCCTGCCCTTGACCTGCGCCCTGCCCCGTTGCGGGCGTTTCGCCTGCCGCCGGGAGGGTTGTTTGGGCTTGGGCTACCTCTGTGGTCACGGCTGTTGCCTCCGTCTGAGGGTTCGTTGTCGTTGTGTTTGTCGCGGTATTCTGATTCCGCAGCCAGGGAGGACCGCCTCCCCCGCCCCTGGTTGGCGTTGCCACTTCGGGGGCGGTTGCTTCCCACTGACGGATAAACCCGACAATGGACTGAATTTCTGCCTCGGTCATGCGGTCGCCCCAGGCGGGCATTGCCGTCCCTGGCACGCCCAGCGTGACAATTTGTCGAATCGCTAGGTCGCTGGTTTGGGTGAGGAAGCCTTTGACGTTGAGGGCGGGGGCGCGTTGGGTTCCCTGACCGGTTGGTCCGTGACAGCGGGAGCAGTTTTGGCTGAACAACTGCTCTCCCAGCGCCAGCGATTCGGCGGTGACGGCGATGGGGACATCCGGCGCGGGCAAAATTCCGGTGGGGATTTCCTCCCAGCGTTGGACGAGGCTGACGAGGCTGGCGACCTGTTCGGCGGCGAGGACGTTCTGCCAGCCTGCCATCAGGGTTCCGGGGGAGCCGTATAGCACGGTGCGGGTAAGTTCTTCCGCTGTTTTGGCACGGATAGCGGGGTCGTTGAGGGCAGGGGCTATCCCCGTGCCGAGACCATCTGCCCCGTGACAGGCTACGCAGTTTTCGGCATAGAGTTGGATGGCGGCTTGCAGGGTTGCGCCGTCTGGCAGGCTTGCGACTGCTTCTAGCAAGCCGGGGTCGGGGTCGGTGACGAAGGGGACGAGCGGGGCAAGCCCCAGGTTTACGACTCTATCCTGGGTGGCTTGCCAATCTCCGGATTGGATGAGGGAGACGAGTTCGCTTATCTGATAGTCGCTGAGGGGTCCGCTGTCTTGCAAGCCCCAGGCGGGCATGGCGGTGTTGTAACGCCCGCGGGTGATGGTTTTGACGAGTTCCTCGTAGGGCATACCGCGCAATGCCTCGGAATCGAGGGCGGGGTTGGCACCGATGCCTTCGCCTGCCAGCCCATGACAAACGGCGCAGTTTTCGGCGTAGAGGGTCATGGCTTCGTCCAGTTGGCTGTGGAGGATGTTGGTTTGGGTTTGGGTGATGCGGCTTGGTTCGTTGAGGATGTATAGCCCAAAGGCGAGGGCGATGAGTTGCGTGCCAATAAGCCCCAGAAGAACTTCAAAGAAGCGGGTGCGGTCTTGTGGCATGAGGTTTTCCTTTAGGGGTAGGTGACCTGGGCAGTTTCAAAGCCCTGACGGGTTTGCAGGTCGCCGGTATTGACGAGGATTTGCCCGTCCTGTACCAGGACGGGGAAGATATCTAGCGGGCGGGGGGCGGGCGGGTTTTCTACCACGCCGTTTTGGTCGAAGCGCGAGCCGTGACAGGGGCAGAAGAAGGTTTGGGTGTCGGTTTCCCAAGAGACGGTGCAGCCGAGATGGGTGCAGCGGTGGTAGATGGCGAGCAAGCCGCCATCCGGCAGGCGCACCAGGTAGAAACGTCCGTTGAGGATGTGGGTGACGGACCCGGCGGGGAATTCTTCCAGGGTTC
>DYNS01000217.1 GCA_020720965.1 Anaerolinea sp.
CCCCTCCTCAACCGCCTCATCATCAGCCTGGATAGCCTCAACCCGGCAGACCTCGCCGCCCTCAACCTGCCCGCCGCCTACGCCGCCAGCCTGCCAGAGACGATTCGACACGCCGCCGCTTTGCAAAAAGAGCATGGTTTTCGGCTTTTACTCAACGCCGTCATTACACCCCAAAACCTGCAACCCCAAGGCTACGACCAACTCCTTCAGTTTTGCGCGGAAAATAACATCCGCGTCTCCTTCTCGCCTCAGTCTTTTAACAATCTGCCCGTGTACGAACTTACCGTTTCGCCCGCCTATCACAGCCTGCTTCAACACCTTCTGCGCCGCAAAAGGGAGGGAGCGCCCATTTTGGGCAGCCCTGCCTACCTGCAAACCATGCAAACCCTGCAACCGTACAACTGCTACCCCACTCTTATTCCGCGCATTTTGCCTAACGGCGACCTGGAATACCCCTGCCGTCCCATTGCCAAAGCCGGGGGCGAGCAAGGCGGGCATGAGATTAACCTTCTGCAATACCCCTCCTGGCAAGCCGCCTGGGATGCCGCCCAAAAGCGTTATGGCGAAGCCCCCAGCGCCTGCAATTCCTGCTTTCAACAATGCTACGCCGAACCCTCTCTCATGCAGGCGCATCCCCTCCAAAACCTGAGCCAACCCGGCAGCCTTTCCACTTATGCCCCCGGTTAAGCCTCCCCTCATCATCGGCGCGGGGGTTGCCGGGTTAAGCGCCGCCCTACACCTGGCAGAGCGCGGCATTCCGCCCCTGGTGCTGGAATCCGCGCCCAGGGCGGGGGGGCGGCTGGCAGGCGGCGAGGAAGTTGTGGTTAACGGGGCATCCTTCGGGTTGGAACATGGCGTTCATGGCATCTGGTCGCCCTACCGCAACCTGAATGCCATGCTGGCGCGAAACAATCTGCGCCCCGTGTACCAGCCCGCCAACGAGGAAACCTGGGTGTACCGACGGCGCGGATTTACGGCAATGGCGAATATCGGGCAATCCATCCGCCGCAGTCCCTTCCCCGCGCCCTTGCATTACCTGAACCTGTTTGGCAACCCGCGTTTTTTGTGGGCGCTAGACTTGCGAGATTGGCTTTCCCTGTTTCATGTTTGGGCGGGGCTGGTCTTTGCCCTCGGCATAGACCCCATCGCAGAAAATCAGCCCCTGAGGGGGATGCACCTGGCGACTCTCACCCGGCGCTGGTCGCCTGCCCTCCAAGCCCTGTTCGAGGGATTGGCGCGGAACGCCCTTTCTGTTCCCCCGGAAGAAATGCCGCTTTCTGGCTTTCTCTCCTTTTTGCGTTTTTACACCCTCCGGCGGCGGGATGCCTGGAATTTTAGTTACCTGCCAGAGCAGGGCGGCGCCTCGCTGATAGAGCCGCTTACCAGCCGAGTGCAGGCGCTTGGAGGGCAGATTCTTACCAACGAAACGGTACAAAGGATTCAGCCTGTGCCGGGCGGGTGGCAGGTGTGGGGGGGGCAAAAGGATTGGGCGGCGGAGCAGGTCATTTTGGCGGTGGAGTCTCAAGCCGCTTTCCGCCTTCTTTCTCAATCCTCCCTGGTGGATTCTTCCTTTTTCTTTCCGCGTTCCACTGCCAATGCAGTGCTGCGCTTTTGGTTTTCTGCCGCGCCGCGCCGCATGGCGGAGGCGGGCATGTTTAGCGGCGAGTTTACCGGGCATAATTTTTTTTGGTTGGATAAAATTTACAACCAGTTTCGCGCCTGGGCGCGTCAAACCGGCGGAAGTGTGCTGGAAGTGCATGTGTACGGACCGCCCGCCGCCCTGCAAATGCCAGATGCCGCCCTTTTGGCGCTGGTGTTGCAGGAAGTGACCGGGGTTTGGCGGGAGTTGCGCGGGGCGAGGCTGGGACAGCATTTGCAGCGCAACCCGGCTTCTCATACTTTGCCTGCCGCAGGCGGAACCGAAAAACACCTGGGGGTTCTGACCCCCTGGCAGGGATTTTTCTGCGCCGGGGATTGGGTGCGGCATCCCTCGGCATCTTTTTTTCTGGAGCGGGCTGCCGAGACGGGAATCGCCGCCGCCAACGAGGTACTGACCTTGCGCGGGCAGCCCACCTGGGCATTTGTGCCGCCCCTGCCTGCCGAATCGCTGGCAGCCTGGGCAGAAAGCCTGATGCGCCGGGGGCGTATACAAACCGTCCCTAGTCTGGTAGAATAACTGCCGCAAGCCGGAACTTCCCAGCCTATCCAAGCCCCGGTCATTCCCCCGCCGGGGTTTTTGCTTGGAATATGCCAGACTCTTCATCTCCCACTTTTCACTTTTCACTCCTCACTCTCTTATGCTTATCGAACGAAACGACCTCCGAAACGTAGCCATTATTGCCCATGTTGACCATGGCAAAACCACCCTGGTAGATTACCTTCTGCGCCAGTCTCACACCTTCCGCGAAAATCAGCAAGTTGCCGAGCGCGTGATGGACTCTAACGACCTGGAACGCGAGCGTGGCATCACCATCCTTGCCAAAAACACCGCCATCACCCTGGTGGATGAAAACACTGGCAAAAATGTCAAAATCAATATTGTGGATACCCCTGGGCACGCCGACTTTGGCGGCGAGGTGGAACGCATTATGAACATGGTGGATGGCGTTCTCCTGCTGGTGGATGCCGCCGAAGGACCCATGCCCCAAACCCGCTTTGTGCTTAAAAAAGCCCTGGAGCGCGGACATAAAGCCGTTGTAGTTGTCAACAAGGTGGACCGCAAAGATGCCGAACCTGCTCGCGTCCTCAACGATACCTTCGACCTCTTCATCGAACTGGGCGCAAGCGAACAACAGGCAGATTTCCCCGTCATCTACGCCCAGGCAACTGCCGGGCGTGCCGGGTTTACCCCGGAACTTAGCCCAGACCTGAAACCGCTCTTCGACACCATTCTGAATCACATCCCTGCCCCCAAAGTGGATGAAGAAGCCCCCTTGCAAATGCTCGTCACTACCCTGGGGTATGACGACTACCGGGGCGTTACCGCCGTTGGGCGCGTCTTTGCCGGAACCATCCGCGCCGGGCAAAAACTTGCCCGCCTTACGGTGGATGGGCAAAACCTGCCCGAAACCGCCCGCTACCTGTACACCTTTCAGGGGCTGAACAAGGTGGAAGTGGAGCAAGTCCGCGCCGGGGATATTGTCTCCCTTGCCGGGCTGGAGGGGATTGGCATTGGCGAAACCCTGGCAGACCCGCTCAACCCCATTGCCCTGCCGCCCATCCGGGTGGAAGAACCCACCGTCCGCATGACCTTTGGCGTAAACACCTCCCCCTTCACCGGGCGCGAAGGCAAGTGGAGCACCTCCCGCAAACTGCGCGAGCGTTTGTTCGATGAACTTCGCACCAACGTTGCCCTGCGGGTACAAGAAACCGAATCGGCGGAGAATTTCCTCGTCTCCGGGCGCGGGGAACTGCACCTCGGCATTCTCATCGAAACGATGCGGCGCGAAGGCTACGAATTTCAGGTCTCCCGCCCGGAGGTCATCTTCCACAAAGCCGATGACGGCGCATTGCTGGAGCCTTTTGAAGAAGTCCACATCGATACCAGCGCCGAAACGGTTGGCGTGGTGGTGGAAATGCTCGGAACCCGGCGCGGCAAGATGATGGAAATGCACGATACCGGCGATGGCAACGTCCGCCTGGTGTACATTGCCCCCACTCGCGGCTTGCTCGGCTTCCGTTATCAATTCCTCACCGCCACACGCGGCATGGGGATTATGCACAGCCTCTTTCATGGCTATGACGAACTCGCCGGTCCCATTGCCACCCGCTCCACTGGTTCGCTGGTTTCCATGGAAGGCGGCGATAGCACTGCCTACGCCCTCAAAAGCGCGGAAGAACGCGGCGTTCTGTTTGTAAACCCCGGCGTTGCCGTGTACGAAGGCATGGTCATCGGCGAAAACACCCGCCCCGGCGATATTGCCATCAACATCTGCCGCAAAAAACACCTGACGAACATGCGCTCGGCACGCGGCGATATGGAAATTCGGCTCACCCCGCCCCGTCAAATGTCGCTGGACGAGGCGATTGAATACCTGGCAGATGACGAACTGCTGGAAGTGACCCCGCTCAGTTACCGCATCCGCAAACGAATTTTGGACACGGAAGAACGCGGCAAACAAACCAAAAAAGCCAAAGAAGCCCTGGGCGAAGAGTAAACCCAAAAGCAGGCTGCCACCCCAAGAGATGGCAGCCTGCTTTTTTATCCCCAAGCCAGCCAAAGGGTACGCAGGCTAAGAAAGATGATGACAATTCCCACCAATCCCATCATCCAGCGCGTAGGTAGCTTTTTAGCAGCATAGGCGGCAAAAGGCGCTGCTGCCATTCCCCCAAGCAGTAAGCCCAAAATGATATTCCAATAAGACAAAAAACTGAGCGATATGACAAATGTGATGGATTGTGCGAGGGTGACGAAAAATTCGGTAAAGTTCACGGAACCAATCGTTGCCCTGGGATGACTTCCATTGGCAATGAGTGTAGTCGTCACCACTGGTCCCCATCCGCCGCCGCCAATCGCGTCTAAAAATCCGCCTACCAGCCCCAAGATGGAAAGGTGTTTCACTGGCTTATTCTGACTTTGGTAGCGAATTGCTTTTGCTAAAATAATCAACCCCATAACTAGCAGATAGGCGGAAATAAAGGGCTTGAGAAAATTGCCATCCAGGTTGGTTAACACATAAGCGCCCAAAACACCACCCAAAACGCCGGGCAATAGCAACCGTTTTACCAGCGTGGTATCCACATTTTTGAGATGCCAATGAGACCACCCAGAAACGCCGGTTGTAAATGTTTCTGCCAGGTGGACGCTGGCGCTGGCAGCTACGGGCGGCACCCCCAGACTAAGCAAAAAAGTATTGGAACTAACCCCATACGCCATGCCGAGAGCGCCGTCAATGAGTTGAGCGACAAATCCGACTAAGACGAACCAAATGATATTTTCCATTTCTTTCTCCTTTTTCCTATATACTCGATTGATTTGATATACTTTTTGTGTACAAAAAAACGCCCACTTCCACGCACTAAGCAGGCGTTTTTGTATCAGCGATTCAGCAGAGCCTTTTTTAGGGCTACCCGGTCAGATACGTCTTTAAGGCTGGTATTGTCTAAAATGGCGGACATGGCGGCGCGTACGTCGAACATCACCATCCGCAGTCCGCAGGTTTCTTCATCTGGGCAGCCGCATGGCTCATAGGCAATCTGGCTCACGCAACGGATGGGCGCGATGGGTCCATCTAACTCACGGATGATTTGCCCCAGCATAATTTCTTGGGCGGGTTTTGCCAGGTAGTAGCCGCCGCCAATGCCCATCTTGCTATGTACAAGCCCGGCATTTTTGAGGGCGAGTAGAATTTGCTCTAAGAACTTTGCCGGAATTTTTTCTTGTGCGGCAATATCGCGGGCTTGCAACATGGTTTGGGATGGGTTGCTTTGCGGGGTTGCGAGCAAAATCATGGCGCGTAAGCCATATTCACCGCGTTTGGAAAGGCGCATGTTAAGTCTCTTTCTGAAAGTATAT
>DYNS01000538.1 GCA_020720965.1 Anaerolinea sp.
GTAATTTGGGGAAGTTTGACCTTGAGCGTAACGCCGCCCTGAATGGAAATTTCCTCCCCCATGCTTGCTTCGCCCCCGCGCCCTTGCGCCGTAAAGCGGAATCCGCGTGTGGGGGCGGGCAGGTCATAACCGATAAAGCCGCGCCCCGCCGCCATCGCCTGGTAGATGGCAGCCTTGTCCGTTTCCACCTCCCCGCTGAGGGGGGCAGGCAGCAGCAGGTGGGTGTTGATGGTACGAAAATGAAAGGGATATGGGTAAATTTTTAGTTCCCAGAACCCGGCTCGGACGGGCAGGGCGTGAGCATCCGACCCGCCAATGACGGCGATTTTTTTGCCCTTTGCCAGCAGGTCATCCCACCTGGCGAGGGTTTGCGGGTGCGGCGCTTGTGCCAAAAAATGGGGGAAGAAGACGTAAAACAGAACCTGCGCCATGTTTTTGCTGCGGGTTTTGAGTTCGCTCAACCCGTTCCACAGTTCCAGCCCGGTATAACCCTGGGCTTCCCAAGCCTCCCAGGAGATGCTCGTCTCGTGGATGGGGGGGCAGGCTTCATCATCCGGGTGAGCCAAAAAGGAGATTCCCCCGGCGTGCCGCACAGTGTCTAACAGGGTTTGAGGGTTTTCGGCGAAGGTTGCCAGCTCGCGGTTGGCGTTAAAGACCAATAGGTGATTTTTTTGCGGGTTTCGCGCCTGGTCATGAATTTCTTCGGCGGTGAGGAGCAGGGTTTTGCGTTTGCCCTGGGTGTAATATTTTTCCACGCCTTGTACCAGCACGTTGTGGTCGGTGACGATGACGGCATCCAGACCGGTTTGCAGGGCGGCGCGGGCAATGTCCTCGTGGCTGCCGGAGCCATCCGAATAGGTGGTGTGCATGTGCAGATTGACGCTAACTTCGTGTACTTCATTCATACGGGGATTCCTGGCGGGTTAACCGCCCCAAATGACCTTTTGAATCAGTCCATCTCCTGTGACCTGGTGGGCTGTGCCGGTTGCGGCATCTAACAGCCACAGGTTGCCGTTGTAGAGAACGGCGACAAAGTCGCCTTCGCGGAAGGAGGGGGCGGAGGGCGACCAGACCGGAGTTTGCGGTTCCAGCCCAGGGGAGCCTTCTGGCGGGAAGATGACCCGCCGGTTGGAGCCGTCTCTATCCATCAACAGTAGGCGGTAGCCGGAGGTTTCGGATTGGGTGGGGTTGAGGGCTTGAAGGTAGCCGAGATAGTATGCCATTTCATCGCCTTGCAGGGCGGCAGGCGAGGCGCTGGGGTAGGCAAACATGCCGCTTTGCTGCACCAACCGGGCTTGAGCTTGATTCTCCAACGAGAGGGCGCTGAGGTCGAAATTGGGCGATTCTTCCGGGTTGACCAAGCCAGGGGGCGGGGCGTGGGTGACGGCAAAGAGGGTTTGCCCGTCTGCGCCCCATCCCAAAGGCGGAATGAATGCCCAGTCGGCGCGGGTTTGCAGCGGGGTGATTTGCAGCAGCGGAACGAGGTTTTTGTTCTTGAAACTGACCAAGCCCACCCCATCCGG
>DYNS01000539.1 GCA_020720965.1 Anaerolinea sp.
TGTCCGCTAAGGTTGGCCTATTGCGCCTGGCGATTCTTGCCTTTGCCGGGCTTGCTTGCGCTCTCACCCAACCCACCGCCGCCCACATGAGCGCGCCACCCAAAGCCACCCTTACCGCCCCCGCCGACCTGCCCGCAGAACGCCCAGAAACGCCCCCCACCGCCACCCACAGCCCCGCCCCGCAAAAATGCATAGTAAATACCGCCCACCTGCATTTACGCCAAAATCCCGGCATCGAAGCCCCCATAGTCGGCTACCTGGCAGAAGGCGACCTGCTCACCCTGGGCAACCTGCCCCCGGCGGGCAACTGGCAAAACGTCATCACCCCCACCGGCAAAACCGGCTGGGTTCATACCCATTTCATCCACTGCGAAACCGAAAGGATTAATCACCCATGAAACACCTGTACAAAGGCATTGCCGTAGTTTTGTTTTACGTGATAGCCGCCGCCCTGCTTGCTTACGCGGCATCCCGCTCACTGGACTTCATCACCAAGACCCTGCCCCCCGAACAGCAAGCCATCGGCTACCTGGCTTTGGCGGCGACATCCGGCGGGGCTATTGCCTGGCTGATGGTTTTTCTCTACGCCGCCAAAGGAACCGGGCAGAAAGTGACCGCCGCCATCATGGTGGGCATTGACCTGGCAGGCGAGTTTGCCTTATTCACCTTCGACACCCTACTCACCAGCGGGCAGAACGGCATCACCGCCACCCTACCCCCGGAAGATGTGCAAATGGTGATTGTGGGGCTTTCTGCCCTGATAGCAGCCAACATCCTGGCAACCTTCGCCTATCACATCACCGAACCAGAGAACGCCCGCGACATGCGCGAAGCCGCCGTAAGGGAAGACCTGGAAAACAAAGCCCTAAAACTAATTGAAAAACGCGGCGAGGAAATCGCCCAGGACTTAGCCCCCAAACTGGCAGAACAATGGGCAAAGGACTTTGAGAACCGCTTTAGCGACCTGCGCGCCCTGGGCTTAGGTAGACAGGAAGCCGAACCCCTCCCCCCTGCCCCCAAACCCGCCTGGCAACTACCCTGGACGAAGAAACCCGAAGCCAAGCCCAACGCCCAGGCAGTGGAGGCGGAACCCACCGAAGCCGCCGCCCCTTTAGCGTCATCACAGAACGGGAACGGACATCACCCAAGCCAAAAGTAAAACGCCTCTACACCTGGCAGTGTGGCTATTGTGGGCGCGACTTCACCACCGAGCATTACGGGCAAAGATACTGCAACCCCGCCCACAAGGTACTTGCCTACCGAATTAGAAAGACCGAGAGAGAACGGGAAAAACAAGCCCTGGAAGACTAAATTCGTTTACGGTTATACCGTAAACAAAACTTCTCATTCTCGACCCGCAACACCCCCCGCCCTGCCAGAAGCCCACAAAGCCCGCTGGCAGGGTGGATTTTATGTACCAAAAAACAACCTTGTATTTTTGGGTACATAAAATCAATTTTTGATTTGGGTGTGTTTCATTTGAGTTGACGGCTGGATCAGACAGCCAAAGGTAGC
>DYNS01000218.1 GCA_020720965.1 Anaerolinea sp.
GAAAGAACTGAATCGCCTGCGCCAGGGTTTCTTGCGGGGTGGTGGTGGGGAAGCGGGTTTCGGCAAGAACTTCGCCGCTGGCAGAGCCAACTGCGCAAACGAATTTGGTTCCGCCGCCTTCTATGCCGCCGTAAAGAGTGGTCATTTAGTCCTCCAGCGCCAGCCATAAGAATTGGCGTGGCTGTAAAAGAATTTCGGTGGGCAGGGGTTGGGTTTGGTCGGTGAGCAGGTTGCGGACGTGGGCGGGGAAGCCGCCGCCGAGGGAGGCAACCTGCGCCAAACCGCTGAGGTTGTGCAGGATTAAAACACGCTCTTGCAAATGTCGCCGCTCGTAGAGGGCTATGGCGGGGTTGCCGGGATTGTGCCAGTGCAGGCTGCCTTGCCCCAGAGCGGGGCTTTGCTGGCGAACCTGAAGCATGTGGCGCAGGGCATGGAAGAGGGATGCAGGGTTTTGCAGTTGGTCTTGCACGTTTACGCGCTCCGGGGCGTAGTCACCGGTGAGGAGGGGGGTTGCGGGGGTTGTTGTGCTAAAACCGGCTTGGGGGCTGGAATCCCATTGCATGGGGGTTCGCACGCCGTCCCGGTCTGGCAAGAGGAGGTTGTCGCCCATGCCAATTTCATCGCCGTAGTAGATAATCGGCGCGCCGGGCAGGGTAAGGAGGAGGGAGTTTGCCAGTTCCAGGCGGGCGCGGTCGTTTTGGAGGAGAGGCGCAAGGCGGCGGCGAATGCCCAGGTTCAGTTTCATGCGCGGGTCGGGGGCGTATTGTTGCCACATCCATTGGCGTTCTTCTTCCGTCACCATTTCCAGGGTGAGTTCATCGTGGTTGCGGAGGAAGATGCACCATTGGCAGTTTTCGGGGATGGGTGGGGTTTGAGCGAGGATTTCTTGCAGGTCTCGGATGGTTTCTTTTTGCAGGGACATGTAAATGCGGGGCATGAGGGGGAAGTGAAACCCCATGTGAAATTCATCGCCTTCGCCAAAGTAGGGGCGCACGTCTTGGGGCGATTGGTTGGCTTCGCAGAGGAGGATGCGCCCTGGGTAGCCCTCGTCTATGTGGGCGCGAAGTTGTTTGAGGTAGTCGTGGGTTTCGGGGAGGTTTTCGCAGTTGCTGCCTTCGCGCTCTATCAGGTAGGGGACGGCATCGGCGCGGAAGCCGTCTATGCCTTTTTGGAGCCAGAAATCCGCTACGCGGAGCATTTCCTGGCGGACGGCAGGGTTGTCGTAGTTGAGGTCTGGTTGGCTGGCGTAGAAGCGATGCCAGTAGTATTGACCGGCTTGTTCGTCCCAGGTCCAGTTGGAGGGTTCGGTATCGAGGAAGATGATGCGGGCATCGGCATATTTTTGGTCGGTGTCGCTCCAGACGTAGTAGTCGCGGTAGGGAGAGTCTTTGCTAGCGCGGGCGGCTTGGAACCAGGGGTGTTGGTCTGAGGTGTGGTTGAGGACGAGGTCCATAATCACCCTCAGTCCGCGTTGGTGTGCGGCGTGGATGAAGTTTTCAAAGTCTTGCATGGTTCCGTAGGCGGGGTCTATGTTGTAGTAGTCGGCGATGTCGTAGCCGTCATCTTTGCGGGGAGAGGGGTAAATGGGTAAAAGCCAAAGGCAATTTACGCCCAGGGTTTGGAGGTAGTCCAGTTTTTCGGTGAGTCCGGGCAGGTCGCCTATGCCGTCTGCGTTGCTGTCATAAAAGGCGCGGACGTGCAGTTCGTAGAAGATTGCGTCTTTGTACCAGAGGGGGGAGTTTGTGGTCATATCGGTTGGGGGATGGAGAAACGCCCTTTTTACAAAGGGCGTTTGTGGGGAAAGGGTAGGTTTGCGGCGCTATCCTTTGACAGAGCCAGCCAAAAGCCCGCGCACGAAGTAACGCTGAAGGCTGAAGAAGACTGCGAGGGGTAGCAACATGCTGATAAACGCGCCGGAGGTGAGCAGATGCCAGTCCTGTCCTTTTTCTCCTACGATGGCAGCCAGGGCGCTGGTGATGACGCGGTTGGAGTCGCCGAGGAAGACGAGGGCAACGAGGTAGTCGTTCCAGACCCAGAGGAATTGGAAGATGGCGAAGGATGCCAGGGCGGGGACGGAGAGGGGCAGGATGAGTTCGGTGAAGATGGTGAAGTGGGAGGCGCCGTCTATGAAGGCGGCTTCCAGGGTTTCTCGTGGCAGTTCGCTGATGTAGTTGAAGAGCAGGTAAATGGCGAGGGGCAAGCCAAAGCCTGTGTGCGCCATCCAAATGGCGAGGAAAGTTCCGTTGAGGTTGAGGCGGGTGAAGTCTTGCAGAATGGGAACGAGGGCAATTTGAAGGGGGACAACGAGCAGGGCGACAACGAGGGTGAAGAAGAATTTGCGCCCTGGGAAGTTCATCCAGGCGAAGCCGTAGGCGGCAAAGGCGGCGATGAGGATGGGGATGATGGTGGCGGGTACGGCAACCGCGACCGAGTTGAGGAAAGCGCCGCCGAGGTCATTGCCTTTGCGGACGATTTCGTTGCCATCTGCGCCTTTGAAGCGAATTTCTTGCCCGCTGATGACGTTTTTGTAGTTGTCCAGGGTCAGGTTTACGTCAAACCACATCCATTGCTGTTGTTGCACTTCCACTGTGCGGGTGCGTTTGTTGCCATACCAGGTTAGTTTGCTGCCATCCGGCAGAACAATGCCTTCGCGCCATTCTTCAAAGGTGTGGGTGATGCCGTTGATTTCGATGGGTCCGTTCACGTCCACTTCCGGGGCGATTTTGATTTCGCCGGTTTTGATGTATGCCTGGTGGGGGAAAACTGTCCACCAGCCGGAGGTGAAGATGTCTTCGCTGTTGCGAAAGGAGGTGACAAGAATGCCGAAAGCGGGGATTATCCAAATGAGAGAGATGATGATGAGGGTGGCGTTGACGAGAATGTTGGAAAACTGTTTGGCTCTTTTGTGGCTGTTCATAAGAAAGCCTTTCTGTCTCGGAACTGTCGCAGGTTGTAAACCATCACCGGTACAACCGCTAGCAGGAGGACGATGGCAATAGCGGAGGCGCGCCCGGCGTGACCGTAGGTGAATCGTTGCAAATAAAATTCGTTGGCTATCACATTGGTTCCATTGTTGCCGCCGGTCATGACGCGCACAATATCAAACAGTTTGAGGCTAAAAATGACGATGGTCGTTGTAACCGTGAGTAAAGTTCCCTGAATGGAGGGAATGATAATGCGGAAGAAGACCTGAAATTCGTTGGCACCATCCACCCGCGCCGCTTCCAGCACCTCGGAGGAGATACCTTTGATGGCGGAGGAGATGATGACCATCGCAAAACCGGTCTGTAACCAAACCATGATGACGATGAGAAAGAGATTATTCCAGGGGGGTTGCTGAAGCCAGGGCTGGGATGTTCCGCCGAGGGCAAGGACAACGGCGTTGAGCAAGCCAATTTCCGAGATGCCCGCGCCTTCGCCTTTGTAGGTGTAAACAAACTTCCAGATAACGCCAGCGCCGACAAAGGAGATTGCCATGGGCATGAAGATGATGGCTTTGTAGATGTTTTCGTAACGGCTGCGGTCTGCCAGCACGGCAATGAGCAAGCCCAGGCTGACACAGAAGAAAGTGCCGACCAACATCCAGAGCAGGTTGTTGCGGAAGGCTTCCAACATCACCCGGTCTGTAAAGGCAAAGATGTAGTTTTCTATGCCGGTAAATTTTCTGCCGGTGGCATCCTGAAAGCTAAGCAAAAGGGTGCGGAAAGCCGGTAAAGCCAAAAACCAGGTGAGAAGCAACAGGGCAGGTCCTACAAACACAAAAGGCTGAATGTTTTGCCTTAAGACTTCGGGCAACTGCTCCACAACGAGGTTGAGGATGGTGAAGAGCAAGGCAACGCCGCCGACCCCCCAAAGGATGGCGACCAGCACAATGACAATTTGGGGCGCTTCGCTATCTCGCAGGAAGAGGAATCCCTGCCAGAGCAGGAAGAAGGTGAAGAGGGGCATGAGTATTGATAAGGCAATGCGCCCTGCTTTGGTTCGGAACCAGGGTTGGGGTTGGGCGGGAGAAGTATCGGGGTTTGCGTTTTGCATGGGGAAACCTCCTGTCGCTTGCGCCCTCGTCCGTTGCAAACAGGCTTGGGGAGGGCAAAATTACAAAGGCGGATACTTTAAGGAACTTCGGACGCTTCTCTTGGGGAAGAAAAGCGCCCGAAGTTATTTGTTACTGATTAGCGGGGCCAGGAGGCGTCGATGTCTTTGAGGGCGGTGTCGAGGTCAACCGAGCCGCTGACATAGTCGGTCATGGACTTCCAGAAGGAGCCTGCGCCAACTTCGCCGGGCATCAGGTCAGAACCGTCAAAGCGGAAGGCGGTTGCGCCTTGCAGAACTTCGGCAACCTTGCGGCTGACGGGGTCCTGGTACCAATCCAGGCTGGCATCTTTGTGCGGGGAAATTGCGCCGCCTGCCATTACCCAACCTTTGACGGAGTCGCCGGTGGAGAAGTATTGAATGGTTGCGCGAACTTCGGGGCGGTCGTTGAACATGGCGTAGATGTCGCCAGCACCGAGGACGGGTTTACCGTAGGCGGGGTCGATGCCGGGCAGGTAGAAGAAGTCGTAGTCTACACCGGCTTCGAGACCTTCGGGGAAGAAGGTGGTGATGAAGTTGCCCTGTTTGTGCAGCCAGCATTTGGCGGGTTCTTCAAACATGGGTTTGGGGGCGTCACCAAAGGAGGTGGTGGCGATGGCAGCGCGGCCGCCATAGACATAGGCATCGTTGAACCAGATGTCGGTGACGTATTTGACAGCGGTGCGGACTTCGGGAGAGTCGAAGCCGAGTTCGCCCTTCACCCATTTGTCGTAGTTTTCCAGCGAGGTGGTGCGCAGCATGGTTTCTTCCACCCAGTCGGTCATTGCCCAACCGGTGGCTGCGCCAGATTCGATACCCACACACCAGGGGGTGTCGCCATCGGCGGCAATTTGCTCGGTCAGTGCCATCAGTTCTTCCCAGGTTTCGGGAATGGCGTAACCGGCTTCGTCAAAGGCTTTCTTGGGGTACCAGACCAGGGATTTGCCATTGGCGCGAGACCAAACGCCAGCGGTGACAGGTCCATTGGGTCCTTGCATGGTTCCCATTTCAATCCATGCCTGGCTATAGTTCTGTTCCAACCAGGCGGGGTCGATGACGGTGTTCAGGTCAATGACGCGGCCTTCGGCAACAAAGTTGGCGAGCAAACCGGGCTGGGGGAAGTCCACAATGTCGGGGGCGTTGCCGCCTTCGACAGAGATGCGGATGTTGGCTTCAAATTCTTTCGAGCCGGAGTATTGAATGTCGATGCCGGTGGCTTCTTCAAAGGCTTTGACAGATTCTTCAAATTTTACGGCGTCATTGTCGGTGAAGGGTCCTGCCATGGTGACAACGGTGCCAGAGTACGCGCCGGTGTAGGCTTCTGCCAATTCGGCACCGGCGGGGGGAACTTCCATAGCGGGGGCGGCGGTGGGTTCAGCGGGGGCGGCGG
>DYNS01000540.1 GCA_020720965.1 Anaerolinea sp.
TTAAGGGCCTGTTGGAAATTGACACCTTGTGCGCCCTCATCGGCGACCCCTCCGATAAAGACAAACTCCGCCCCCTCCTCACCCACGAACAGGTGATGGAAAACGCCCGCTCCTACGCCGAGCAAGCCTTTCGGGTTTTGGACCGCGAGAAAACCACCATCCGCTACAACCACGAATGGCTCGCCGGGCTGACCTTTGCCCAACTGATTCAGATTGCCTCCAACTTCACCATTCAGCAGTTTCTCACCCGAGAAGCCTTTCGCAAACGCTGGGACGAGAACGATGGCATTTACCTGCACGAATTCTTTTACGCCATTATGCAAGCCTACGATGCCTACGCCCTCAACACCGATGTTCAGGTCGGCGGCACCGACCAGCTCTTCAACATCGTCACCGCCGGGCGCAAGGTGATGACCGCCCTGGGCGCAAAACCCAACATCGGCGTTATTATGGCAATTCTGCCAGGCACAGACGGGGTAGTGAAGATGAGCAAATCCCTGGGCAACCATATTCCGCTCAACTCCAACCCGGCGGATATGTACGGCAAGGTCATGTCCGTGCCGGATGCCGCCATGCCCCTCTTTGCCCGTCTCGTTACCCGTTGGCTGCCTGCCGAAGTGAGCGCCTTTGAGCAAGGCTTAAAAACCGAAACCCTGCACCCCCGCGATGCCAAAATGAAACTGGCTTGGGAAGTCACCGCCACCTACTACACCACCCCCGAAGCCGACCAGGCGCAGGAAGCCTTTGTGCGCCAGTTCCAGCAGGGGCAAATCCCCGATGAAATGCCGGAATATAGCCTCCGAGCCGGTCAGACCGTGCTGGAAGTGCTGCTCGCCGCTGGAATGGTTGCCAGCAAAAGCGAGGGTCGGCGTATGTTGGAGCAAAAAGGCGTAAAGTTGGATGGCGAAGCCCTGCTCACCCCCGAAGCGGCTTTTCCACACCCCGGCGTGTTACAAGTAGGCAAGCGCCGCTTTGTGAGGGTAGGCTAGGGTTCTCATACTTCTTTATTTCGGTGGCGACCTTTTAGATAGGCTTATATGTCTGCTCAGGTGATTTCCAAACAACGCGTTGCTGACCACGGCGAGGTCTTTACCAGCCCGCGCGAAGTGAATGCCATGCTCGACCTGGTGAAACAGGAAACCGAGCGGATTGATTCGCGCTTCCTGGAGCCTGCCTGTGGTACGGGCAACTTTTTGACCGAGATTCTGGCGCGCAAGTTACAGGTAGTAGAAAAAAAATATCGCCGCAACCAGCTTGAGTTTGAGCGCTATATGGCGCTGGCAGTGGCATCCATTTACGGTATCGACATTCTGGAAGATAACATTCTTGAATGCCGTCAGCGCCTGTTTGCGATTGCGGATGAGAAATATAGCGCGTTGTATGAGACCAAGGCCAACACCGCGTGCCGCCGCGTGGTGCAGTTCATCCTGCAGCGCAACATCATTTGGGGCGATGCGCTCACCCTGCAAACAGTTGGAGCAAGTCCGCAGCCAATTGTTTTTTCGGAGTGGTCG
>DYNS01000541.1 GCA_020720965.1 Anaerolinea sp.
AGGGCGAGGGTTCGTTGGCTGAGGGCGTTTATCTCCGCCGGGCTGAGGAGGGGTCGCAGGGCGGGGTACAGGCTTGCGGAAGGTTCCAACTGCGGGGGCAGGGTTTGCAGGGCTGCCAGCAGGTGTGGCGGAATGGCTTGCCCGGCGAAATCCCAGATTACGGTACGGAGTTTTTCTTCCTCGTGGAAGCATAGCCCCTGGTCTATGGCGTAGAGGTGTTTTGTGCCGGTTTCCAGCAGGATGTGGCTGCCTTTACGGTCGGCGTTGTTGACGAGGAGGTCGAACAGGCAGATGACATCCAGCCTTTTTTTGTCGGCGGCACGGAAGTTGAAGTAATGGTAATGCGGATTGTAGGGGATGTATTGCTGAAGGGAGCCTTCTCCGAAGGGAGCTTCCTGGCGCAGGGTGGTGTAGGGGACGATGTCCCAGCCCAGGGCTTCGCTGAGGAGGTAGGCGGCGGTTTCTCGTGCGGCAAGGCTGTTGACGGGGAAGTCCCAAAGGGGTTGCTCGCCCCGAATGGGTTTATACACCGCTTGCAGGCGGGAATCCTGATATTCGATTTCTACCAGAAAGGTGTAGTTGGAGCCGAGGGTGAATTGTCCCTTCAGGTCCAGGTTGCCTTTGGCAAAGGCTTCTTTTTGCTGGTCTGTAAGGGGGGGCATGGGATTTAATGTTTGTGACCGTTCTTTTTGGGGCAGAAGTGTCCTTCCGCTTCCATGGGCTGACCGCACTGCGGGCAGAGGGGTCTGCCCCGCTGAACGACTTCTGCGCCCCAACGGGCGAGGGCGTGCGCCTGTTGGCGGCTGCACCAAAAGCGGATGAGGGCGGCTTCGGTGGGGTCGTCTCCCTCTAGCAAAATCTCTTTGGTGACGATGACGAGCAGGTCGCGGTCTTTGTCGTAGCCCAGCCCAATTTCTCCGGCGCGGAAGAGGGGTTCGATGGGTGGGTGAATGTGCATTTGGGCTTCGTTAAATTCGCTGTAAGAGTCTTGCAGGGCTTCTTCTTCTCTGGCGAGCTGCGCCAAAAATTGCTCTATGCCAACGGCAAGGGATTGGAGTTGAATTTTCTCTAAGATGATGGAGATGGTGCGGGCGGATTGGTGGGCTTGCAGGTAAAAAACGCGCTGCCCTGGCGCTCCAATGGCATCTGCGGTGATGTGGTCGCAGGGGTCTACGTCAATTTCAAAGCGTGGCATGGTTTTTCCTGTTAAAATGTGGGGGTTGTTTTGCAGGTGCAAGGGCGAGTATACCAGAACCGAATCCGATTGAGGCTGCCCTGCATTCTGAAGAAAGGTGAAAAATGTTAAAGAAATTGTTCAATTTTTTTGCTCCTGCGCCTGCCAAGCGCTATTACACCTTTAGCGTGCGTTGCAAACGCTGCGGCGAGGTGGTGCAGGCGCGGATAGACCTGGATAATGATTTGAGTGTGGAGTATGAAGAGGGCGGTGAGACGTACTATACCCGCAAGGTGTTGATGGGAAGCGGCGCCAACCACTGTTACCAGCAAATGGAGG
>DYNS01000542.1 GCA_020720965.1 Anaerolinea sp.
GGAGCCATACGACAACACTGATGTTACATGGAACGGGCTTCGGCTTGCTGACAATGAACCCCCGCTAAAATGTTGAAAAGGGTTTAAGATGCTTTAATTTGCTTTAGAGGGGGGAAAGGAGGGCGTGGTTGTGGTTGATTTACAATGAGTTAGAGGATTGCAGTTTCTAACGGCGAAAGAGAGAAAACCCTTTTCTGGCGAGGTTGCCGGAAAAGGGTTTTTCTTTATTCGGGAAAAGGGTCGAGAGAAGGTGCTTATTTCTTTGGGAGGCGGGAGAGGAGGTCGGAAAGAAGGGACTTGATTGCGGCGAGGTCTTGCTGTGTATCTTGCTGGGCGACTTGGGTTTGGGCGACTTGCGCGGAAAGGGTCGCAAGATGGGTCTCCAGCGACTGGAGCTTGTCCGGGGCAGGCTCTGGAGAGCCTTTGCCGCCGGGCAATATATGGTGGAAAAAACGCTCTCCCGCTACCCCTCCGCACACCTCCGGCGATGCCTCGGCAGAGGGATTTCCCGAGTTTTCGGAAAAAAAAATTCCGGCTTGCCGTTCCGCTGTTTCCAGCTTTCGCCACGCCTTATCGCTGATTGCGTAAGTCCCTGTTCGATAGCCGTATAACATTGATGGAGATATGCCGATAACGGTAGGCAAATCACCCAAAAGCAACCCTTTTTTATCCGCCAAAACTTCGGTTCTTTCAGAAAAACTACGAAAACTATGATTTTTTGCTTGCATTGAACTACGAAAACTACGAAATTGCTTAAATATGACACGGCAAAGTGCAAAAGACCAACTGAAAAAAAAGGGGTGGACGCAGGTGGCGGCTGCCCCGCGGCTCGGCGTGCGGTTCGAACACCTGAACCGGGTGCTCAACGGACACCGCGAAAGCAAACGGCTGCTCCGAAAAATTGAAGAGCTGGAAACTACAACCAAATGAAAACCAACAACATGAAACAGGCGAATGCAAAAGTGAGGGCGGATGAAGAACCGGTGGAGGCGGGGACGTTGACGGTGACGCGACCCAGAACGGACGACGAATGGGCGATGGCAAAAGGAGGGCAATGGCTGCCTCGCCCGGGAACGCTGGCCTGGGAAACCCAACCGCGCGAACTTTACTGGGACCGGGCAAGGAAACTCTGGAAAGAAATCTCCTCGGGGGCACAGGCTCTCGTGGACCTGGCCGAACTGCTGGCGCATCTGCGGGCGGAGTATTTTGCGATGGGGAAAGGTAGCTCGACTAGTTTCGGTGCTACGGCCTCATCCGCAAGCGGACGAGGCCATGAAAAGGGTGAGATGGGCTGGCAGGCGAGGGTGCGTGCGGAGCTGGGGATCAGCCCGCAAACGGCTTTGCGGATGATCGACCGGGGGTATGCGGTGGCGCGGATGCTGGCTCTGGCGGAGGGGGATAGCGTGGCTTGGCGGGATAGCCGCGGGGGGGAACGGGTGACGGAGGCTACGGAGGAGAATATCGCGCTGGCGCGGGAGGCGCTGCCTGCGGTGGTGGCGGGGAGCCTGGCGGC
>DYNS01000219.1 GCA_020720965.1 Anaerolinea sp.
GGAATGAGCATAAACAAAAGTCCTCCGCTGACTCCCAAGGCGAGCAAGACACCGAGAACTTTTCTCCAATGAGTTGCCAGGTAGAAAATATAAAAAATAAGGGTCAAGACCAGGGCCATGATGAATTCAGGCGAGCTCATGCTGTTTGTCCTTCGCATCCCAGGGGTAGACTGGCACAATTTACAGCCAACTGCGCCCAATTTCCCTGGCTTGCTGGATAAAAAACTTCTTCACATCTTCCCACAAAACTGGTTGCAAGAGAATCGGGTCTGCGTCTGCCTCTGCGTTTTCAAAGTACACCAGACGCTTCACGGTTTGGGTTTCAAAGTCACGCACGTTGGCATATTTTTTTGGGGATAGATTAAGCAGGGTTTGCAAGGGGATGTCCTGGCAAATAAAATAAAGGTCATAAAAATCTTTTCGAGCCGCTCGCGAAAGCACAGCATCCATCTTCATCAGGGCAATGTCTTCCACAGAGGCAAGCCGTGTTCCTTCGGCTTCCACCATCTCGCCTATCATCGGAAAGCCGTAGCCATAGAAGCCCATTCTTACCCCGTTTGCAAGATAAACAAGGTTTCCCCAAGATGAATCTGTCAGGATGGGCGAGAAAGGCGCCAGCGTCTCTTCTAACCAGGGGCGTATGGTTGGAATGTCTTGGGTGGGGGAGAAAAAGTCTAAATCTACCGAGCGGCGATGACCAAGCTGCAAAGAAAGCGCCGTGCCGCCCGCCAGATAAAATTGCAAGCCGATTTTAGATTGGGTAAAGTACAACAGCGTTTCGCGCATGTTGTCAGTAACGGTATTCCAAAACAGGGTTTTCATGGATTGGTTTCCAACATCATTTTCCAAAAAGTATAGTGCGGCTCAGGCAGTCGCGTTTTGGCATACTTTTCCACCCACCCCGCAATTTGGGCGCGGGAATACTGTCCAAAAAGCCAGCGAATCTCTGCCCGGTTGCCAAATTGCAGGGTGCGCTCAATCACTGTGCTGGCGTTCTTCTGCGGGTTTAACGCTGCCAGGTCATATTCCTGAAAAAAAGGGGCTAAAGTAGGCGGAATTGGTTGCATGACTTTATTTTATTCCTTAAACATTGGCGCGATGCCGTCCACATTCTTGCCCTGCAAAAACGCCCGGATGGTATTCTTCGCATCCCAGGGGTCAACAATCTCAATAAACGCCCAGCGCCCCCAGCGCCCATCGTTATTCACCGCCGGAATCCACAAATTGCGGGCGGCGGCCACTTTGGCGGCTTTATCCTTGCGGGCTTCACCGCTCACTTCCACAATCAGGCTCAGCGGTTCGTTGCCATGCCCGGCATCTACATTAATGAGGTAATCCGGCACATACTGCTTTTCTTCACCGTTCAGGGTATAGGGGATGTTGAAACCCAACTGGTAATTCTTGGCATAGCGCAATACTTCGGGCATCTCTTCGAGCGACTCAGCCATTTTGGCTTCCCAGCCGCTATCCAGCGCCACATGCGAGATGTGGCACTTGTTCGGGTCGGTGCGATACACGTCGCGGGCGGTATCGAAATCCACATAGCGGGTCGAGCCGGTGGCGTCATACGGGCGCGGGATGGGCAGCAGGGTCTTTGCATCGCTGTTGGATGCCGCAATCGCCTGGTAAATCTTCTGCGCGGCTTCGTGGGCAAACCCCACCAGCAAGAGCATCTGCGGGAAGGTATCGTCTTTGTACGTCAGGCAGGTTTCGCGCCATTCGCGCACAATTTTCAGCAGCTGCGGGAACAGCCAGGGGCGCGGGTTGCCGTCATTGTCCCTGAAGTACTTCTCCAGCGCCAGCGCCGCCAGTTTAAAATCCACCTGGTTCAGGCGCATATCTTTCAGCCCGTACAAGTCGTGTACGTTGCTTTCGCCCAAAATGGAAGCCACTTCGGTGCGGGTCGGCAGGTCGGCGGTGGAAAGCGCCATGTATGAATCTGGCGTAAAAGTCGCGGTCAGGCGTTCTTCATCAAAATGATAACGATAACCGATGATGCGGGGGAAGGAAATTTCACAGCCGATTCGCTCTGGCAGGGCACGCACCCGCGTGGGAGTTGGTCCCGGCTTGGGGTCTTTTGCCGACCCGGCGCTGGGGATGAACGAAAAGGGCACCCCATACACCTCGGCATATTCCGGCTCAAACAGCCCCTGCGCGTTGGGCGCGTAACTCATCCGCCGCAACCCGCGTCCGACCACCTGCTCACACAACAACTGCGTCCCAAAGGCACGCACCCCCAAAATATGCGTGACCGTGTTCGCGTCCCAGCCTTCGGTCAGCATGGAAACCGAAACCACACAGCGCACGCCCTCGCCCAATTTGCCGGGCTTGCCCACCGTATTCATCACCTCGCGCAGCAGGTCTTCATCTGCCAGGGCATCCGCATCCCTACCGGGGAAGCGGGCGCGATACTCGGCTTTGAACTCTTCGATTTCGGTCGCGGCAATTTTCTTAAAATCTGCGCTCATCGCCTCGCCGGATTCCAACTGCTGGCTATCAATCAGAATGGTGTTGGGGCGAGCGCTCCAGCGTCCACCCACCACATTGCTAAACAGGGGCAATTTGCCGGGAACCGGCACAACGGTTGGCTCCCCTCTCCCTTCGGGGGTGGGGGGCAGGGTCTTTTCCCAGCCGGAAATGTAATCAAACACCAGTTTGGAGACGTTGGTGTTGTTGCAAACCACAATAAAGACCGGCGGGGTCAGTCCATTTTCGCGGGCAGCTGTGTTCTTCTCCCAGCGGGCATAGTACTGCTCATAATTACCATACAGGCTCTGCAAAGCCCCTTCCAACTCCACCGGCAGGTTGGGGTCTTCCGCCAGCTTATCCGCCCCGCGCCCCTTTTTGGGCAAGCCATCCCGGATTCTTAGCCACAGGTCGCGGTAAGTGGGCTGCTCGCCGGTCATAGAATCGTCCGCCACCGGCACACGCGGCACTTTGACAATGCCGCTTTCGATGGCGTCAATCAGCGAAAAATCCGAAACCACCCAGGGGAAGAGAGTTCCCTCCGAATAGCCCGACCCGCGCAGGAAGAACGGGGTCGCCGAAAGGTCGTACACCACCTTCACCCCCAGTTTGGCTTTCACCGCTTCCAGTCCGCTAATCCATACCCTGGCTTCTTCTTCGCGCTGTTGGGCTTCTTTGCGTTCATCGCCGGTCAGTTTTTCATCATCTTCATCCACCTTGCGGCGGTAGCAGTGATGGGCTTCGTCGTTGAAGACGATGATGTTTTTCTTGTTGCCCAGCGCCCGGCAAACCCGCCTCACCATCTGGTCGGGGGTTTCGGTAAAGGGGCTGTTTTCACCCTGTTTCAGGATGTCTTTGGTCAGTTTGCCTGCCGCCACCCTCTCGCGCAGTTTAAAAGTGTGAAAGTTGGTGATAACCATTTTGGCTTTGCCCAACTCGGTCAACAGCTCCACCGGCGCCAGGTCATGTTGACGGTAATAATTCTGCGGGTCATTCGGCGTCAGCACCCGCAGACGGTCTTTAATGGTAATGCCCGGAGCCACAATCAGGAAGGCATCTGAAAAGCGTGCATCCTGAGGGTTTGCGAGCTTATTCAGCGCCTGCCATGCAATCAACATCGCCATTACAACGGTTTTACCGGAGCCGGTTGCCATTTTGAAGGCAATGCGGTACAGCAAAGGATTGGCGCGTGCGTTCTCATCGCGAATGTAGTTCTCAATCCAGGCATCGCCCACTTTGCCCGCCACTTCGGTCAGGTAGATGGCGGCTTCCAACGCTTCCATCTGAGCAAAAAACAGTCGGCGCTCGCGTCCCGGTCTTTGCCAGTATTCCAACAGGCGGGCTGTTACCGGGGTAATTCCCCTATACCCACCCTTGCGCCACAACCCCACCCGCTCACGGATGCGGTTAATGGTCTTGTTCTCTTCCAAACGGTCGGATGTCCATTCGGTTTCAAAGGACATCTGTTTGGGGCTTCTCTTTTTGGCTCTGGGGATGGGGACGAAATATTCGCTAATGCGCCGCCCCTCAACGACCTCATCCGTAATGCCATCTTCAGAGAATCGAAAATGGCGGCGAGGCTCCGCAAAGGGGGAATTAATGACAGGGTTTTCGATGATAACGTCGGGCATGCTTGGATTTCCCGCAGTAATGCTCTACAAATCGTCAAAATTCGTTCGGCGCTCGCCACCGGGTTGTCTCTCCACCCCTTCGGGGAAACGGCAAACGAACCGGCAACACAGCACAAACATGAGTTTATAAGAAATTCTGGCTGGTGTCAAATAACCTGCACACCTGTTAAGTGTAATCCTTTTTGCGCCCTAAAGGGCAAAAAATGGGGGTCAAAAACCTGCTTTTCTGCAAAATGTCTGCCTACAATCCATCTTGAATTACGAGGGATTGTAGGCTACGGACCTGTCGGTTGAAGAACCTCAACCTGCACCCAGCCCTCTTGCCAGGAGTCGCTACAACGCGCCCGAACCTTTACCATTGCATTTTCTTCGGTGGGCGGGATTTCCACCGCCTCTACTTCGTCCGTTGTTTCCACATAGCAATAGGTATCGGAAGCCAGGCTTTTGCCCTGGTACAGCCAGCCTGCGCCATGTGGGGCAGGGATAAGCCCGCTTGTAACGGCTTTTTCTGCGGGCAGAGAAGGCAATAGGGCTGCTATGATGGCGCCAAGCAAAACCAGCGAAATGACCAGACCGGCGCTTTTCCTTACCGGAGGTTCGTACACATTTTGCTCCAATGTATGGGCGCTCATCGTCTTGCGGGCTGCCAGGAGGCTGCCAAGAACGGCAACCCCGCCCACCAGCGCGGAATATACTTCGGGTTTGGCAAGAAGTGCAGCCCAGAGAATCGTCCCTATGCCCCCGCCAAACAAGCCAAAGATGGAGCGCAGAAGGAACAGGCGCATTATTATTCCCCACCCGGCTTGGATTCGCTTGCTGCGCTGAATACGGAATGCCCCCAGCCAATGACCCACCTCGGCACCAATGGGCAGCAGGAGGGTAAAAGCCACAAAGCCCAGAAAGTGAGAAAAAAATTGGGGAGCCCGTTGGGGAATCTGTTGAAGAAAGTCCCGGATGTTGAGGGGCGCATCCCCTGCCAGAGCAAAAGCGAGAGGGTAACTTATCGTAACAAGCGCAGTAAGAAAAACCGAGACGAAGACGATGAGGGGGCGAGCCAGGTCGAGAAAAGGACGCAGGAACTTCATCCAAAACCACTGCGCGGAGGAGAAAGAAGTCTCCACCAAAAGAAGTTGGCTACCCTGGGGTGTTTTTAATTCCACTTCCGCCGCCGCTCTTTTTGCCGGAATCAGGTGCGGGTGAGCGACACACTCTACCAGGGTTGGGGCTTGCCCCAGCAAGCCAACCCTGGGCGTGGAGACTGTCAGCCATTGGGGATGGGCGCTTATTTCCACGGGCAAATAACCGCGTGTGGAGTTGGCAAG
>DYNS01000543.1 GCA_020720965.1 Anaerolinea sp.
ATGAGGGCTGTAAAACCGGGGATTTGTAAAACCTGGGCGGGTTCGGGGTGCAACCAGTCGGCGGGAGGGAGGGCAAGGGGGTTGAGAAGGCGAAAGGCGAAGGCGAGCAGACTAAAGGCGGCGAGGGTTGTCAGCTGCACGGTGTTGAGCACGATGCTGGAGGCGGTTGTGCCGGTGATGCCGCGCAGGGCAAGGAAACCGATGAATGCCGCAAACCCAACTGCCAAAATTGCCTGCCCCAGGGGTTTGGGAGCATAGCCCATTTGGCGGAGGAAGTAATCTGCCAGGATGCCGATGAAGCCGACCATGACCCCAGGGTAAACCCAGTAGTACAGGTGTGCCGCCCATGCGGTAATGAACTTTGCCGCCCGAAGGCGGGCAGGGGATGCGCCGGTTTGTCGGAAGACCTGCTCGGCGTAGTGATAGGCGCTCCGCAAGCCTGCGACCGGGTAACGCTTTGCCAACTCTGCCAGAGAGAAGGCGGTGAGGATGGCAATGCCCAAGGCGGCGAGTACGCCCAAAAACACGCCCTGCCCTCCTGCCGCCATTTGAGATTGATACAAGAGCCAGGCAAATGCCCCCGGAGCCATGAGCGCCATGGCGTGAATGGTGATTCCGGTAATGCCGAGGGTCTTTTTGGGGGTTGTGGGGCGATTAAGGGCGCTCATGCTCTTCTCCGGTGGAGTGTTTTGCCCAGGCTTCAAACTTTTCTAAAAATAGCGCCAGGGGCCAGAGCAAAACGATACTGCCAGCGCGTACCAGATATTGCGCCCAGACCAAAAACCCCCAAACGCGAGGGGTTTGCCCTTCCAACAAAATGCGAGCAGACATGATGCCCATCCCCAAATAGACCAATACCGGTGGGGAAAAAAGTCCGCTAGAGGCGGTTGTTTCGTGCATGGTGTGCTCTCCGTTTCTCATTCGTCATTCTTAGTGCCAGCCTATCATGCTCTTCCACATCACCAGACCGGTGGCAACTACCATCACCAGCAGGGTTGCGGGGAGGCTCAGGCGTATCCATCGCCCCCAGCCAATGCTTTGGTGATGATGTTCGGTGTAGGCGTATGCCACAACGTTGGCAGAAGCGCCAATGGGGGTCAGGTTTCCGCCAATATCCACGCCCAAAGCCAGCGCCCAAACCATCAGCCCCAGGGCGGGCATACCCGGCATGGCTGCCAGGTCTTTCAGGACGTAACTCATCGCCAGGGCGAGGGGGACGTTATCGACCACCCCACTGAGCAGCCCCGGAATCCAGTGCAGGGTCACGATGAGGGCATCTGGGTTGATGGCGGCGAGGTTGGCAAGGGCATCTGCCAGCCCGGAGAAGAGATTCACCTTCTCCAGCCCGCCAATGAGAACAAACAAGCCGCCAAAGAAGAGAATACTTTCCCCATCCACCTTGAGGAAGGTTTTCTTGCGCTGTTCATCTCTCAGGGCTATCAGGGCAATCCCCGCCGGAAGGAGGGCGGCAACGGCGGCGGTGATGGGAAGCCCGGTCCACTCG
>DYNS01000220.1 GCA_020720965.1 Anaerolinea sp.
CTACCGCAGGGCGCGTTCTATGCTTTCCCGAATATGAAGGCTTTTGGGAAGACTTCGAGCTGGTTGGCGAATTACCTGCTGGAAGAAGCCGGAGTTGCCCTGCTCCCCGGCACCTCCTTTGGCGGCTTCGGGGAAGGCTACCTGCGGGTTGTGTTTGCCAACTCTTTGCCCAACCTTCAGCAAGCCCTGGAGCGAATGGGCAACGCGCTGACAAGCCTGCCTTCCCGTGCCTGAAGAATGCGCGGAATCAAAAACCCGCCAGGGAACACTTCCCCGGCGGGTTTTTGATTCAGGCAAAAAAATCCTCTTAGACCTGCTCGAACCTGGCAACTGGCACAACAAACACAGTTGCCCGCTTCTGGCTGGGGTCGGCAGAGACTTTGGTGTTAGCGCGTAACAGCGCAATTCCCGCATCCACCTGGTCGTCATCCACCCCAATCAGCAGGGTGGTATTGCCCTTGCGGAAGAACCCTCCGGTGGAAGCGACCCGCGTTACCCGAAAACTGGCGGTGGTTAATGCCTGCACCACACCTTCTACGTCATCATCTTTCAGGATGGCAATAATCATTTTCATGGTTAAAACTCCTCAAATCTTTCCACCGGCAGGGTAAATAGGTTTGCCCCGCCGACCGTAACCGGCACAGGGGTGGGCATGGGCAAGGGAGAACCCTCCAGCGGGATGGTGACATATTCAATCCGCTGTCGGCAGGATGTCTGCAACCGGTCGTTAAGGTCGTCTGCCATGCCGTCCGGCAGACCAATGAACAAGGTGGCGTTTCTGCGCCCTAAAAAGCCCCCCACGCTGGAGAGCCGCTCAAAAGGAAGGCGCATCTCCGTCAGCGCCTGGGTAACAAGGTCTATGTCCTGTTCTTGAATGACGACCATGACCATTGCATGAATGTTGCTTGTTTCTGCCATTTAGTCTCCTTCCTCGCACGAGATGACGGCATCGGTCGGGTCTTGGTGTAGGCTCACCTGTTGGTTGGGAAAGGTGATTTCCGTCTGACCCATCAGGCGGGTGACACTTAATCCCTTATATTTTACCGTAACGGGCCAAGGGAAAGGGTTTTCTGCCCGTAAAATGACCCGTGTGGGCGAGATGATTTCCACCCCCAGGCAGGCGAGAAATAACCCAATTGGAGCCAACCCTTGCAGAGCGTTTCTTTCTCCCTGCCCGGCTCCGGTTTCGGCATGATAGGTGGCGTAAAAAGATTGCTTCTGCTTCAGGTTTTGAATGACGGCAGACATGAGATGCGCCATCAGCCGGGCGGCTTCGCGCCGGTAGCCGTAGGCGAGCAGCCCCTCACCGATGAGGCTGTTCCAGGGCAGGTGAACGCCCAGGCTCAACGGGTCGGCGGCGCGGACGGAGAAACGCGGCAGGGCGGGGATTCCGTATGGGTGGTCGAACTGGCTTGCTTCCAGAATGGTGCGGAATACCATTGCCTGCGCCTGATGCTCGTCTGGGGCTTTTGCCCACAGAGGCAGGAGCAGGCTGTGGTCGCTGATGGTTAAATCCACCGTCTGAATGCTGACCCGGTCTTTGCGGGTAAGCCCCTCAAACTGAAAGTTGCCCAGGCTGGAGTAGATTTTTCGGCTGGTTGCCACTGCGCCATCGGCGCTAAAGGCAAAGGCTTGGGCATCCAGGGTTTCGGTTTGGGGGTTGCCCTCCAAACTTCCCTCAATTTGGACTCGAGGGCGTTTGAGCGCCTGGTCTTGCCCCCCAATGCGAATGATGAGCCGGACGGGGTGCTTAAATTCTTTTTGCAGGGTGATGCTGTTGGATGCCTGTCTCTCGCTGAGGCTTTTGGCGGGCATGCTCAGGTGTGTATCCCGGTCGGTGTAGCGGTAGAGGGCGGCGTCTGCGTCCCAACTGGATTGCAGGCTTTCTTGCAGCGTTTTTTGTTGGGCGCGGAGCAGGGTGGCATCCGCATTGCGCCCCAACAGTTCCGCCATGTGGATGAGGTGATTGGCTTCCTGAAACAGAGCGGCGGTGAGGGAGGGGCTTTGCACCGTGTTGATGTGAACCCCCTGCGCCCAGGCATTCCAACCGTTAAAGAGGGGGTTGTCCTCGAACCCGGTTTGGGAGGGGTGCTGCCATTCGGGGATGCCGTTTCTGTCCTGGTCGCGGGCGGGAGAGAACCAGGACCAGAAGAAGGCGAGCAGGGCGGGGTAGGTCTTGGTTAGCAGGTCACGGTCTGTTCCGGCGCAGGAGAGCCTCCACGCCAGGCTGGCGAGGAAGGGCGCTGCCAAAAATCTGCCGCGCTGACCTGCCAACCCCGGTTTGTTGTCTATGGCACCGGAGGTTTTTTCTTGCACGCTGAGGAAGTTGAGCAGCGCCCCGCGCATCATCTCGGATTGACAGGGTAATAGGGAGGCGAGGTAGAGTGCGTCTTGCGGGGTTTGTCCGCTCCATTGATGGTTGTGCGTTGGGCTGGCGTAGCCCTGGTCGGGCTGCCGGGAAGAGACAAAACTGGGGTGTGGCAAATGCTCGGTTGCCCCCATAAACAGCCCCTGCGCCGATTTTTGGCTCAAAGCCAGGGCGGCATCCCAATCCGGGTCGCCGGTGTAAATTTGGTAGGTCTGGCTTTCGTTTAGCCGTGTAATTTGGGCGCGTTCTGCATCCAGGGGGCGGGCGGCGCTGCGGCGGGCGGCTTCAAAGGATTCTTGCGGGCTTTGCAAAGAGGCGAGCGCCCAGGTTGCCAGACGGGTTGCGCCGGGTTCCAGGTCCAGCGCCAATGTCAGGCTGGGGTAGGGACCCTGCCCGGCTTGGGGACCGCCGGTGAGGAAGAGGGCGGGGGCGAGGTTTTCGGCTTGCCCTTCCAAAATGTGTACGGATTGGCGCTGGGCGGCGGACATGCTTTGCCCCTCCAGCGGTATCAGTTGAGCGGCTATTTCCAGGGTGAGGGGCAGCACGCTGGCGCTGCGGTTGGTCAGGGTCAGCCGGCTCACCATCACCTTAGATTCGGCTGCCCAATATTCGGCGGTGACGAGCAGCCCCGGCAGGGGCGAAAAGGTGAGCAGGAGAAAATTGGGATAAAAGCGGCGCACCTGCACCCCAACGGGGAATTGCAGCGGGTCATGGTAGGCGACCCCCTCCCTTAAAAAGCGCGGAAAAACCCGCATCAGTCGCGCTCGCAGCCCGTAAGTGGTGCGGACTGCCAGCGCCGCCGGGTCGCCGCCGCCCAAATCCAGTTCCCAAATCTGGTCATCCTGGTAGTCTGTCTGGCTCAGGCGGGCATCCGCGCTGAGGGTCAGTTGAAGCGGGTCGCCGGGGGTGAGTTTCCATTCTCGCATGGGGCGTATTGTAAGGGGTGTTGCTCAGGGGGTCAAAGGGCGTTTTGTGGTAAAACTGCCTGCGGCTTACTCATTTCCCCTCTGGAGGATGGCATGAAACTTATCAGTGTGAACATTGGCAAAGAAGAAACCCTGGTGCGCCCCAACAAAACCGAGCAAACCGGCATTTTTAAGAAACCCGTGCCAGGCAAGGCGCAAATTACCTCTCTCGGCTTGCCTGGCGATTTTATCGGTGACGCCAAACATCATGGTGGGCAAGACCAGGCGCTCTACCTTTATACGCTGGAAGACTACGCCTTCTGGCAAACCGCCCTGGAAGAAGACCTGCCCCCCGGCAGCTTGGGCGAAAACATCACCCTCGCCGGGTGCAGTAGCGCCGACCTGAAAGTTGGAGACATTTTGCAAATGGGACAAGTCACCCTGCAAGTCACCGCTCCGCGCATCCCCTGCGGCACCCTGGCAGGGCGCATGAAGCGCCCCGACTTTGTAAAACAATTTCGTCAGGCGGGTTTGCCGGGAGCATACTGCCGGGTTTTGCAAGAAGGCTGGCTGCAAGCCGGGCAGGAAGTGACCCTGCAACCCTATCCGCAAGAAAGCCCTACCCTGGCAGAAGTGATGGAAGACTACTTTGCCCCAGACCTGCGCCTCGCAACCCTGCGCCGCTATCTGGCAGCCCCCCTCGCCGAGCGGGTGCGCCGCCACAAAGAAACCCAACTGCAGCAAGAACTCATCACCCAAGCCGCCGCCTACGTCCGCGCCGAGATGGAAAAAGACGCCTCCGGGCATGATTGGTGGCACATTCACCGCGTTTGGCAAACCGCCAGGCAACTGGCAGAAGGGCAGTCGGTCGATACTCTCGTGCTGGAACTCGCCGCCCTGCTGCACGACCTGGACGACTGGAAACTCTCCCCCCAACCGGGAGATGCTCCCCTTCGCGCCCAAGCCTGGATGCAGCAACAGGGCATTTCCCCCGCCCAGGCAGAGCAAATTAGCGCCATCATCCGCCAACTCTCCTTCAAAGGTGCGGATGTCCCCACCCCCATGCAAAGCCTGGAAGGTGAAATTGTGCAAGACGCCGACCGACTGGATGCCATTGGCGCGATTGGCATAGCCCGCGCCTTTGCCTACGGCGGCAGCAAGGGAAGACCTCTCTACGACCCTGCCTCCCCGCCTCAGCGTCATCGCAGTTTTGAAGAATACAAAGCCAGCGGCAGCGCCACCATCAACCACTTTTACGAGAAGCTGCTCCTCCTCAAAGAGCGCATGAACACCCCCGCCGCCCGTCTTCTGGCAGAAGAACGCCATGCTTTTATGGAAGAGTTCCTCGCCCGCTTCCTGCAAGAGTGGCAAGCCTGAGACGTAAATGTCTAGTAAAATCAGCCGAAAATTACTCAAGGAGAAGGAAAATGCTTAAAGAGTTTAAGGAATTTGCAATTCGAGGCAACGTTATAGACCTCGCGGTCGGCGTTATCATCGGCGGGGCGTTTGGCAAGATTGTTGGCTCCATGGTCAACGACATTATTATGCCCCTCATCGGCTTGCTGATGGGCGGCATTAACTTTGGCGAACTCAGCCTCACAGTCGGCGCTGCCGTCATCAAGTGGGGCGCTTTTGTGCAAACCGTGCTGGATTTCGTCATCATCGCCTTTGTGGTTTTTGTCATCGTAAAAGCCGCCAACGCCAGCAAAAAGACAGAAGCCGCTCCGGCACCTGCCGTCCCTACCACCAAAACCTGCCCACACTGCGCCACCGAAATTCCCCTGGCAGCCATCCGCTGCCCGCATTGCACCTCCCAACTGTAACCGTCCGGGCGACTCAGTCACAGAGTCGCCTTTTTTGTAAGGAAAGCCACCATGAAGCCCCCTGCCATCGCCATTCTGGATTTTGGTTCCCAATACGCCCAACTCATCGCCCGCCGGGTACGGGAAGCCCGCGTGTACTGCGAGCTCTTCCCCTGGGATGCCCCCGCCGAACAAATTCTCGCCATTCAACCCCGCGCCTTCATCCTTTCCGGCGGACCAAAATCGGCATACGAGCCGGGGGCGCCTTTCATTCGGCCCTTCATTTTGCAATCCGGCTTGCCTATTCTCGGCATCTGTTATGGAATGCA
>DYNS01000544.1 GCA_020720965.1 Anaerolinea sp.
AACACTGTGCTCGTGGTCGAGCACGATGACGAAACCATCCGCACCGCCGACTGGGTGATAGACCTGGGACCCGCCGCCGGAGCGCACGGCGGGCAAATTGTGGCGCAAGGTACGCCCGCCCAAATTTTGGCAGACCCCAACTCCCTCACCGGCGCTTACCTCTCCGGGCGCAAATCCGTCCCCGTCCCGGCGGAGCGGCGCAAAGGCAATGGCAAAAGCCTCAAAATTTTGGGCGCAACCGCCAACCACCTTAAGAATATCGATGTCTCTCTCCCGCTGGGGATGCTCGTCTGCATCACTGGCGTAAGCGGCTCTGGCAAATCCACCCTGATGACGGACATCCTCTACAACGCCCTGGCAGCCAAACTCAATGGCGCCCGCACCACTCCGGCGGAACATCGCGCCATTGAAGGCGTGGAACACCTCGACAAAATCATCGAAATCGACCAATCCCCCATCGGACGCACGCCCCGCTCCAACCCCGGAACCTATACCGGCATGTTTGACGAAATCCGCAAACTATATGCAGAACTGCCAGAAAGCAAAGTGCGCGGCTACAAACCGGGGCGATTCTCGTTTAACGTGCATGGTGGGCGCTGCGAAGCCTGTCAGGGGCAGGGAATGTTACGAATCGAGATGCAATTCCTGCCAGACATCTACGTCCCCTGCGATGTCTGTCATGGCTCCCGCTTCAACCGCGAGACCTTGCAAGTCCACTTCAAGGGCAAATCCATTGCGGATGTGTTGGACACCACCGTAGAAGAAGGTTTGGAACTCTTCAGCGCCTTCCCGCAGATGATGAACAAACTCAAACTGTTGCAAGAAGTTGGCTTGGGCTACATCAAAATTGGGCAAGCCGCCACCACCCTCAGCGGCGGCGAAGCGCAGCGCGTTAAGCTGGCAAAAGAACTCTCCCGCCGCGCCACCGGGCGCACCCTCTACGTGCTGGATGAACCCTCGGTAGGGCTGCACGCCGCCGATGTGCATAAACTGATTGAAGTCATTCAACGCCTGGTCGATACCGGCAACTCCGTCCTCATCATAGAACACAACCTGGACATCATCAAAGTCGCCGACTGGCTGATAGACCTGGGACCCGAAGGCGGCAACCGGGGCGGAACCCTGGTCGCCGAGGGAACCCCGGAGCAGATTTTGCAAACCGGCAGCGGCTACACCGCCCACTTCCTGCGTCAACACCTGCAAAACACCCCCACCAACGCCTAGACTCGCCCGTTTATACAAATTCAGGTAGAATACTGCGAAACATGGCGGGAAACCCTCCCCCCGGAAAGGCAATCTATGCAAAAAGCACCCTCTTCTACCATCTCCTCTTACAAAAAACGCCAGCAAATGGGTCCCTTTGTCGTCTGGGGCGCGGTTGCGCTGCTCGTTGTTGCAGGGATTATCGTCCTGCTCATCTGGCTCCTGGGCGAAGACAGCCCGGCACGCGCCATGCTGGCAACCGAAACACCCACCCCCACCGTCACCGCATCCCCCACC
>DYNS01000221.1 GCA_020720965.1 Anaerolinea sp.
TTTCGGTTGGCGGGGGCGTGGGGGTGGGGGTGTCTTGCGGGGTGAGGCTGGGCGGTGGCGGGGTGGGAGTATCTTGCGGGGTGGCGGTGATGTAAACGATGACGGGAGCCGAACCGGGCAGGTTGCACCCGCTAAGGGTCAGAATCAGCAGCGCGGCAAGCAGAGGCAGGATGGGGTTGCGAGTCATTTTTTTCTCTCCTGTAGGTTTGTATAACAATAATGTTTTTTGGGCTTGGGCGCAAGGATAAAAAGAGAGCGGCTCGTGAGCCGCTCTCTCTCTGGGGTTAGTCTGCCGCTGTTCCTTCGGAAATTTCTGTCCATTGAGAAGCGCCGGAGCCGAGCAGTTTTTCCGTTTCTGCAAAGCGTCCGTGCTTGAAGCCCGTCCCGGCGGGGATGAGCTTGCCAATGATGACGTTTTCTTTTAGCCCGAAGAGCGGGTCGGTGGTGGAGGCGATTGCCGCGCCCGCCAGGACCTTGATGGTGTGCTGGAAGGAAGATGCGGAGAGGAAAGAGTCGGTGGAGAGGGATGCTTTGGTAACGCCCAGCAGGATTTCGTTAAAGCGGGCGGGTTGTTTGCCTTCTGCCAGTATTTTCTCGTTGATGCGCTTCATTTCCAGCCGGTCAACCGGGTCGCCGGGCAGGTAGCGGGTATCGCCGGGGCGGGTAATTTGCACTTTGCTCAACATTTTGCGGATGATGACTTCAAAGTGTTTGTCGTGAATGTTTTGCCCTTGCGAGCGATACACTTTCTGAATTTCGCTCATCAGGTACATTTGGCAGGCATCTCGTCCTTGCAGTTTGAGGATGCCGTGAGGGTTCAGCGAGCCTTCGGTCAGCGGTTCTCCGGCGGTCACTTTTGCCCCGTCTTTGATGAGAAGGCGCATGGTGGTCGGGATTTCGTATTCCGCGCTTTCGCGTTCTTCGTAAGAGATGACGACCTGCCGTTCTTCAATGCGTACCCGTCCCGCGTGGGTGGAGGTCAGCACGGCTTCGCCGAGTTTGGCAAGGGTGTCTCCGGCTTTCACTTCGCCTTCGTCTTTGACCAAAATCTCCCATTCTTCTGGGATTTCGTAGGCATCCGAAACCATCTGCGCGGATTCGATTCGCACGAGGCGCATATCTGCGTATTTATCAGACTGTACGACCCGCACCGTGCCTTCAATTTCTGCCACGAAGGCTTCGCCTTTGGGGGTTTTGCGGGCTTCAAAGAGTTCTTCCACGCGGGGCAGACCGGTTGTAATGTCTCCGCCTGCGGCAACGCCGCCAGTGTGGAAGGTTCGCAGGGTGAGTTGGGTTCCGGGTTCGCCAATGGATTGGGCGGCGACAATCCCTACCGCCGAGCCCATTTCCACCATGGCACCGCGTCCCAGGTCTAAGCCGTAGCACTTGGCGCAAATGCCATGGTTCAGTTCGCAGGTCATTGGCGAGCGCACTTTAACCTGCTCGTAACCGGCGTTGGCGATTTGGCGGGCGCGTTCATGGTCTATCACCTGGTCGCGTTCCACAATCACCTCGCCGGTTGCCGGGTCGGTGAGCGTTTCGGCAGAGAGGCGGCTGTAAAGGCGGGTGGCAAGGCTCTGACCGGCGACATCGTCCGCTTTGCGGATGTAGATGCCTTCCTGTGTGTGGCAATCCGTCTCGTTGATGATGATGTCCTGGGCAATATCTACCAGACGGCGGGTGAGGTACCCTGCGTCAGCGGTGCGGAGGGCGGTATCTGCCAGACCTTTGCGTGCGCCGTGTGTGGAGATGAAGTATTCCAGCGCAGTCAGCCCTTCGCGGAAGTTGGAGCGGATGGGCAGGGGGATGATGCGCCCGGAGGGGTCTGCCATCAGCCCGCGCATCCCTGCCAACTGAGAGATGGGACCGAAACCGCCTTTGGTTGCCCCAGAGTTCGCCATGGTGGAAAGGTTTCCGGCGGGGTCCATGCCTGCTTTAACGGCTTTTGCCACATCGGTCGTGGTTTTTTGCCAAATTTGGATGATTTTCTCGTTCTGTTCCTGCTCGGTCAGCAAGCCGCGCCGGAAGTCGCGCTGCACCACTTCCACTTCCTTCAGCGCCCCGGCGATAATCTCTTGCTTGGCTGCCGGAACCTGAATGTCGGAAACTGCCAGGGTGATGCCAGAGCGCATGGCGTACTGGAAACCAATGTTTTTAACAGCATCCGCCACACTGGTTGTCACTTCCTGCCCGCAAATTTCATACACATCGGCAATCAGGTCTTTCACCCCGCCTTTTTCCAGCGGCTCGTTTACAAATTGCACTTCGGGAGGCAGGATGCGGTTGAAGAGAACTCGCCCTACGGTGGTGTCAATGATGCGGGTTTCGGCTTCCGTCAGGCGGGAGCCTTCGGCATCGTACCAGGTTTCGTTGCGGAGTCTAATTTTGGAGTGGACTTCCACCTGGTCGAGCTGATAAGCCAAATCCACCTCGTCCATCGTGGCGAAGATGCGTCCATCGCCCTTGTGTTCGCGGCTATCTTCCTTCATGGTCAGGTAATACACGCCCAAAACCATATCTTTAGAAGGCGAGATGATGGGTTCGCCGTCTGCTGGCTTGAGCAGATTTTTGCTGGCGAGCATCAGTTTGCGGGCTTCGGCAACTGCCTTGCCCGAAAGTGGGACGTGAACAGCCATCTGGTCGCCGTCAAAGTCGGCGTTGAAGGCGGTTGTAACGAGCGGGTGCAGTTGAATGGCGGAGCCTTCAATCAACTGCGGCTCGAAAGCCTGAATACCCAGGCGGTGCAGGGTGGGGGCGCGGTTCAGCAGAACCGGGCGGTCTTTAATCACCTCTTCCAGGGCTTCCCACACTTCAGGGCGGTTGCGCTCAATGAGGCGGCGCGCACCCTTTACATTGGCGGCGTAATTATGTTGCACCAGGCGGGCAATCACAAAGGGGCGGTACAGTTCCAGCGCCATTACTTTGGGCAAACCACACTGATACAGTTTCAACTGCGGACCCACCACAATCACCGAACGCCCGGAATAATCCACGCGCTTACCCAGCAGGTTGCGGCGGAAGCGCCCCTTCTTACCTTTCAGCATGTCGCTAAGCGACTTCAATTCCCGCCGACCCCGGCGGCTGAGCGCCTTGCCGCGCTGCGAGTTGTCAATCAGGCTGTCTACGGCTTCCTGTAACATACGCTTTTCGTTGCGGACGATGACATCCGGCGCGCCCAGTTCCAGCAGGCGTTTCAGGCGGTTGTTGCGGTTAATCACCCGCCGATACAGGTCATTCAGGTCGGAGGTCGCAAACCGACCACCGTCCAACTGCACCATCGGGCGCAGGTCGGGGGGGATAACCGGCAGAATGGTGAGAATCATCCACTCGGGGCGGTTTCCAGAGCGCCGAAAAGCCTCCACCACCTTCAGGCGAGTCGTGGCTTTTTTGCGTTTCTGTTTCGATTTGGTGGTTCGGACCTCCTTCCACAGTTCTTCGGAGAGTTTTTCCAAATCCAGGCGGCTCAGAACGTCATAAAAGGCTTCTGCGCCCATATCCGCCTTAAAGACCTGCCCCCAGCGCGAGCGCAGCTCGCGGTAACGGGTTTCGCTCAGGAAGGTGAAGGGGCGGAGTTCCATCAGCTCTTCGCGGGTGTGAGAAGATTGGGTCTGTGAGGTGCTTGCCTGGTCTTCCAACTGATTCCGCAGGGCTTCCATCTGTTCGGCGGCTTCTGCGCGAAGCTGCTCCACCTCAATTTTGATGTGTTCCAACTCGCGGGTTTTCTGCCCTTTTAGTTCGTTTTCCAGCAGTTCCAACTGCTCACGCACGGTCTTTTGCACTCTGGAAATATGCCCGGCGCTGATAGTCTCGCCCGCGTTTACGACAATTTCTCCGCTGGCGTTAAAGACAATCGCCTTGGAAGGAGCCGTCCCGTTTTGTTCTTGCAACTGTGCTTCCAGCCTTTGCCCTTCCTGAATAATAGGCTCCAGCCGGGAGGCGACCTGCTCATCGTAAGAGCGTTCCAACTCTGCCTTACGCTGATTCAACTCCTGCACCTTCTGGTCGCGCAAAATCTTCACTTCGGCAATTTTGGCATTAATTCCAGAAGCTTGTTCCCGCTCCGAGACGGTAATCTCATCTTCCAGGCGGCGCAGCGCTTTCTGACGGGCATCTTCATCTACATAGGTGACGATGTACTGAGCAAAATACAGCACCCGGTCCAGGTTGCGGCGGGAAATATCCAACAGCAGCCCCAGGTAAGAGGGGATGCGCCGCGTATACCAGATGTGCGCCACAGGCGTTGCCAGGTTAATATGCCCCATGCGCTCACGCCGAACAGCAGCGCGAGTCACTTCCACGTTACACTTATCGCAAACAATCCCTTTGTAGCGCGGATTTTTATACTTCCCGCAGTAACATTGCCAGTCGCGGGTTGGTCCAAAAATGGCTTCGCAAAACAAGCCATCTTTTTCCGGGCGCAACCGGCGATAGTTAATCGTTTCGGGTTTGAGGACCTCGCCATACGACCAGGAACGAATCGTTTCGGGCGAAGCCAGGCTGATACGAAGAGCGGTCAGACCTTTGGTTTCCACGGCGTCCTCCTAAAAATGAGTCTTTCTTCAAAAACCCCAGGTTTCGTCAATTCTGTTTCCTAACGAAACAGAAGCGCAGGAAGCAAAAGGCTTCGAGCGCTCAGTAAATAGGGCTTAGGTTTTAACAATTTGACATCAATCGAGGGATTATACCGATAACAGCTTCTTTTTGCAAGTTTTTTGACGGTCAATTTTCCTAATTTTCTTGACAATCCTCCCCAACCTTCGATATAATCCTCTTTTGCCGTCATGCGGTGTGGCATGGCGGTTTTTCCCATTTCTGCAATCTCTTACAACCCAGGAGTGTACGATGACTTCCGCCCTTCCTCGGAAAAATTACGCGCGTATCCCCGTAGACTTATCCCTCCCTAATCTAATTGAAATCCAACTCGATTCGTTTGAGCGACTGAAGCGTGATGGATTGGGCGACCTGTTTCACGAAATTTCCCCCATTGAGTCTTACAACAAGGGGATGAAACTCTATTTCCCCAGCCGGGGACCAGAATCGCAGGAGTGGGGGCTAAAGTATTGGTTCGGCGAGCCCAAGCACAGCATTGAAGAATGCTTGGAGCGAGACCTGACCTACGCCAGCCCTCTTTACGTCTCCGTTTTGTTGGCAGGTCCCGATGTGCCAGAACCGGTGAAGCAAGACATCTTCCTGGGCGATTTCCCGGAAATGACCGACAAAGGCACTTTCATCATCAACGGCACCGAGCGCGTGGTGGTATCCCAACTTATCCGCTCTCCCGGCGTTTACTTTGAAGCCCCCACCGACCGCGCCACCGGGCGCTCTCTCGCCATGTCCAAACTCATCCCCGACCGGGG
>DYNS01000545.1 GCA_020720965.1 Anaerolinea sp.
GTGACGAGTATCAGCACGCCCGCCGCGATGAACGACATCCCCAGGATTTGCTGCCAGGTCACTTTGGCGTTGAGGAAGAGCGCCGAGAAAAGGACGATGAAGACCGGGAAAGTGATGGAAATGAGGGAGATGTTGAGGGTGTCGGTGGTGTGGGCGGCGGTGTAAATGAGGGTGTTGAACATCGTCACCCCCAAAAAGCCGCACAGGGCAAGGTAGCCCAGGTTTGACACAACCAGCCGCCATTCGGCGCGGAGATGCCGCCAGGTGAAAGGCGCAAAGACGAGCACGGCAACCAGCCAACGGGCAAATGCCAGGCTGATGGGGGAAACCCTCTCGTTAATCCCCCTTGCGATGACGAAATTGCCCGCCCAAATGGCGGTGGAGCCGATGGCGAAGAGGTAGCCCAATAGCAGGGCGCGGTGTTGTGGGCTTTTGAGCCAATTCATTCCGTTTTGCCGCCTTGCAGGTTTGCCAGACACCTGCCCGCCAAAGTCGCGGCGACATCCATGCGATAGGCTGCGCTTGCCCATTGGTCTTGTGCCTCGCTACAGGCGGCGCGGGCTGTTTCTTGCAGACCTTCGGGTTCGGTGCCGTCCATGACCAGGGTGGGAAGGCTTCCCCAGCCGCCCAGCGCCAGCCGGGTGCGTCCGCTGCCCCATTGGGCAAGGGCGGCGGCGACCAGGGGAAAATCTGCCGGGGTGCGGGAGACTTGTTCGTAGGTGGCTTGGGCATTGAGCGGCAGGCTGACGAGGGTGATGATTCCCGCCGGGCGCAGCGCCCAATATTCTGCCAGCCCCATTTGCAGAGCGCCGGAGGCGCTTTCCAGGCTTAATCTCGCGTCCAGCGCCAACAGCATGGTCGCCAGCGGAGAACGCCCCTCCGCGCTGACGAGGCTGCCCGCCAGGGTGGATGCGTTGCGAAGGTTGAGACTTGTTTCTTTTTCCAGGGTTTGGCGCAGGGCGGCGGGAGTGGATGGGTTCTCCCAAACCTGCTGAAGGGTCGCCGTTGCGCCAATTTCCAGCGTGTAGCCACTTTGACGGATGCCGTTCAAGCCCAGGTTTTGCAAATCTACCACTGCCAGGTCTTGTTTTTGGTAGGCGGGGCTATTAATTTTGGTGCCGCCGCCCAGGGGCAGGGTATTGGGTTGGGCAAGCAGAGAAAGGGCTTCTTGTAAGGTTGCGGGGCGGAAGTAATTGGTTATCATAAAATCTCCAGAGGGTAAGGTAAGCCGATTATACAGCCCCGCTCAATTTTTTTAGCCCAGCCGTCAACGCCCGCACCGCCTTGGCGTATTCATCCAGGGCGAGATGCTCGTTGGGGGTGTGGTCCAGCGCCGAGTCGCCGGGTCCGTACACAGCGGCGGGACACTGCCAAAGAGGGGCAACAATGTTCAGGTCGGCGGTGCCGGTTTTGTAGACAAAAGAGGGGCTGCCTCCCTCGGCACGGATTCCGCCAAGCAGGGCGCGTACCAGCGGGGTGTTTTTCTCGCA
>DYNS01000222.1 GCA_020720965.1 Anaerolinea sp.
CATTTCCTGCGGGTACATCTGGTAATTGTTGGGCCAGTCGAAAACTTGGGCCGGGGCCCCGAGTTGAATGTAGATCCTCCCCCGGTCGCTCTTCCAGCCCGGGCCCTCCCCGCCTCGGCCGCAGTTCGCGCTGACATATTCCAGCCGCCCGCCGATTTCGGCTTCGGGGGCAATGTTCAGCCCGGTGCGAACGCTGGGGACGGAGACCGGCGAGTTGGGGGTGTAGAACATCGGTCCGGGGGCAGAGTCGCCTTCATCCGGGTTGCCTACGGCGGCATATAAATCTCCGCCGATGCTGCCTTGCAAATCTAACCCGCCGCAAGCGACCTTGCCGTTGCGGGCGACCTCGCCTGCCAACAGGGCTTGCGCCCCGGTAAAGACCACATCCGCGCCCACCTTACTTTGGGGTTTGGTCTCCAGGCTGGCTCCGGCGGCAATCACATCTCCACCAATGACTGCGTCTTTACCAATCAGTAGCACCGCTCCGGCAATTCGCACGTCATCGCTTACTTTGCCGTTGATGATGACGGTGCTGCCGGCGGCAAGCACATCTCCGTTGACAGTGCCGTTGATGGTGACGGTTTCACCGGCGGCAACCACATCCCCGTTCACGGTGCCATCCAGGGTGAAGGTGGTTGCGCCAATGTAAAGGTCGTCTTCAATGACTTCCTCCGCGCCAATCAGAATGCTTTCGCCGCTGCGCCCGTCAAATGCCAGGGCAGGGGTGGCAATGCTGAGCGCCAAAAGGGTAATGAGCAGAGCGTTCCAAAATTTTTTCATTTTCTTCTCCTTATTCCATAAAATGATTCCGAACTGCCTTTTCTACGCGCCAGAAGCAATTGGGTTTCAAAAAAAGTATAATGATTGTAAAACACTTTCTCTCAGGTGAACTTTATGACCGATTTGAGCCGTTACCAGCAACTGAGCCAGCAAATTCACTTTCACAATCACCGTTATCATGTCCTGGATGCCCCCCTCATCAGCGATGCGGAGTATGACCGCCTGTTGGCAGAATTGCGCCAGTGTGAAGCCGAACACCCGGATTGGGTAACGCCCGATTCTCCTACGCAGCGCGCCGGAGCCAAACCCGCCGAGAAGTTTGAAAAACTCCCCCACCCGCAGCCCATTCTCAGCCTGGCAAATGCTTTTGGCGCGGAAGATGCGCGAGCCTGGTTCGAGCGCATCCGCAAATTGGATGAGCGGGTAGCAACCTCCCGCCTGGTGGTGGAGCCTAAAATAGACGGTCTCAGCGTTGTTTTGCATTACGAGAATGGCGTTTTTGTGCGCGGCGCCACCCGGGGCGATGGCGAAATTGGCGAGGAGATTACCACCAACCTGAAAACCATCCAAGCCATTCCGCTGCGTATCCCAGTGGAAGCATCCCCGCAAAGCCAACTCAGCCTCTTTCACTCTGCCCCCTCCCTTGTGGTGCGCGGCGAGGTCTTCATCACCCATGCCGATTTTGCGGCGCTTAACGCCCGCCTGGCAGAGGCCGGAGAAAAAACCTACCTCAACCCCCGCAACACCGCCGCCGGTTCGCTGCGACAGTTGGACCCCGCCGTCACCGCCGCCCGACCCCTCACCATCCTCGTTTACCAACTCGTAACCCATACCAACGCCGCCCCGCCCGCCTCCCAATGGGAACTTCTGCAATGGTTTCAATCTCTCGGCTTTCCGGTAAGCCCGCACGCCCGCCGGTTTGAAACGCTGCCCGAAGCCCTCGCCTACATCCAAAGTTGGGAAGACCGCCGGGACGCTCTCGGCTACGAAGCCGATGGCTGGGTAATTAAACTGGACGACCTCGCCCTCGCCGCCGACCTGGGCTTTGTGGGCAAAGACCCCCGCGCCGCCATTGCCTACAAATTCCCCGCCCGCGAGGCAAGCACCCAACTGCTCAACATCGAGGTGGAAGTAGGGCGCACCGGCGTTCTCACCCCCCGCGCCGTTTTGCAGCCGGTAGAAATCGGCGGGGTCATCGTCCGCAACGCCACCCTGCACAATTTCGACTTCATCGCCGAAAAAGACATCCGCATCGGGGATAGAGTCCTCGTCAAACGCGCCGGAGAAGTCATCCCCTACGTCATCGCCCCCATAACGGAGGCGCGAACCGGCGCAGAAGAACCCTATTCGCCGCCCCAAACCTGCCCCGCCTGCGGTCAGGCGGCGGAACACCTCCCCGGCGAGGTCGCCTGGTACTGTCTCAACGGCGCTTGCCCCGCCCAACTCATCCGCAATGTGGAACACTTCGTCTCGCGTGCGGGGATGGACATCAGCGGCTTGGGCATCAAAATTGTGCAACAGCTCATCGCCGCCGGGCTGGTGAAAGACGTAGCCGACCTGTTTTTCTTGAAGAAAGAAGATTTACTCACCCTGGGAGGCTTCGCCGATAAAAAAGCCGAAAACCTGCTGGCAGGCATCCTCGCCGCCAAAAACCAACCCCTGCCCCGCCTGCTCACCGCCCTGGGCATTCGCGGTGTCGGAGAAGTCTCCGCCAAAGACCTGGCTCGCTCCTTTGGCAGCCTGCCCGCCCTCAGCGCCGCCCCCGCCGAAGCCCTGCAAAGCGTGGAAGGAATTGGACCCAACATCGCCGCCGCCATTGTGGATTGGTTCGGGCAAGAGAGCAACCGTCACCTGCTGCAAAAACTGACCGATGCCGGTCTCATCCCCCCCTCCGAAATCCAAACTCCGCTTCCAAAATCCGCTTCCGCTGCCCCCACCTTCGTCCTCACCGGCAGCCTCCCCACCCTCACCCGCGAGGAAGCCACCGCCTTCATCGAAGAGCACGGCGGCAAAGTGACCAGTTCTGTCAGCAAAAAGACGAACTATCTCGTTTTGGGAGAAAACCCCGGCAGTAAATATCAAAAAGCCCTCGCCCTCGGCATCCCCATTTTGGACGAGAACAGTCTACTCACCCTTTGGGATTAGGAAAACCCTCCCCGCCAGCGCCAAAGCCATAGCCCCAAATACCCCAGCAAAGCCCCACCCAGGTTGGCGAGGATGTCCAGCCAGGTGTCAAAGCCGCTGCTATCAAACTGATAGCCCAACAGGTACTTGGAGACAAATTCGTATAGCTCCGAGAAAACGCTAAAGAACGAGGCAAACAGCAAAAGCAAAAGGAGATGCCCCAGCAGCAGCAGACCCGGTTGTCCGCGCACATGCTTCAGTTGCAGCATCCCCTCCCCGTCTTCCAGTCGCAGTTGAATTGCGAGGTACTGATACACCAGCGCAATGGCAATGCCCCCGCCTAAAAAGTGCAGTATTTTGTCGTTAAAAATCCAATAGGGGATGAGCCGAAACGAAAAGATGACCAACGCCGCCCCCACCAGATACCCATACGTCCTGCCCTGCGCCGACCAGGGCAGGCTGGGTTGAAGACGGCTCAAGCCAGCCTGCTTAAAAATCCACACCAGCAAGGGGGGCAGGCTTAGGGCATAGAACATGAACAACACCCAAGCCAGGTTATACATGGGCGCATACCACGAGATGTTTTCCAGCAGGTAGGCAATGGGGTTGGGCATAAGCGCCTACTTGCCAGAAGCCTTTGGTTTGGCGCTTTTCTTCACCGCCGCCGATTCGGGCACAAGAAAACGCTCCAGCCGCCAGGGGATGGTGATGCCCGTAACCGCATCGCCCGCTTTCACCTCCACCACCGCATCGCCCCGGGTGGTGGCTCTCTTTTTCAGGGCGGCTTCGTCCAGCCGGGTTTGCTTGGCGGCGGCTTTTAGCAGGTGAATGGTGACGCTTTCTGTGCCGCTGCCAATCACCATCCCCGCCAGGGCAACCCCCAGGGGCATTTCCCAGGCGATGACTCCCTTGCCATACCGCCCCTGCGTGGGAAACTCCGCCAGCGCCACCCGTTTTGCCTTGCCATCCGAACCCAGCAGGAAGACTTCGGGGGTTTTCTCTGCCTTGCCGCCTGCTTCGGGTGGCAATATCTCCGCGCCGATGACCTGGTCGCCTACCCCCAGTTTGATTCCGTTTACGCCTGCCGCCGCTAGCCCCATCGGGCGGATGTCCTCCTCGCTAAAGCGGATTCCGAACCCCAGGGCGGTTGCCAGCAACAGCTCTTTTTTGCCATCCGTCAGCGCCGTCCACCCCAAAGCATCGCCCTCGTTAACCTTGCACAGCACAAAAGACTGCGCCGCCGGACCGGGTAGTTCCGTTGCCAGCGATTTTTTCAACATCCCGCCCCGCGTCACCGTCAGCAGGGCTGTTTCGGTAGGAAGTTTGGCTCGTTTGGCAGGCAGGGCAAAGGCGGCAACGGGCTTTTCAGCCTGTTTCAGGGCGCAGGCTTTGTAAAAGGGAGTCCCCTCTGCCAGTTTTTCCGTCTCCGGCAGGGTGTGGACGGCAACCGCCGCCGCCAGCCCCCGCCCAGAGACGAGGTAGAGCGTATCGGTCGCGTTTGCCTGCACCAGCAGAACCGGCGCATCGCTCCCGCTGGGACGGGGTGCTTTTTCGTCACGGGTGCGGGAGAGTTTCCCCTCCGCGTTCATGGCAACCCACAGGCTTTGTTCCGGCAGCAGTTGGGTGGATGTCAGGACGTTTTTCTTATCTCTTCCGGCTTGCAGGCTCACAATGTGAGTGCGGCGTTTGTCACCGTAATCCTTTTTTACCCGCGTCAGTTCCTGGGCTACCAAATTTCGCATTTGGGCGGGGGATTGTAACAACGCCTGTAATTCCTTTATTAGCGCCTGCATTTCTTTGTATTCGGTTTCAATCTTTTTGCGTTCCAGGGCTGCCAGGCGGCGCAATTGCATTTCTAAAATGGCGTTTGCCTGGGTTTCGCTCAATTTATAGCGTTTTACTAGCCGGGCGCGGGCGGTTTCCACATCCGGCGCGGCTTTAATGAGGGCAATGATTTCATCCAGGTTCTTAAGGGCAATCAGGTAGCCTTCCAAAATATGGGCGCGGGCTTCGGCTTTTTCCAGGTCAAAACGGGCGCGGCGCTCGATGATGTTCAGGCGATGCTCCAGGTAAACACGCAAAGCCTGCTTAAGGGTCAACATGCGCGGCTCGCCTCCCACCAATGCCAGCAAAATGATGCTGAAAGTGGTTTGCATGGGCGTGCGCTTATACAGTTCTGCCAAAATCTTCTCTGGCGGAATGTTTTTGCCCAGTTCAATCACAATTCGCATCCCCTGCCGGTCCGATTCGTCTCTCAGGTCAGAAAGCCCCTCCAGCGCTCCGTCCCTCGCTAGTTCGGCAATCCGCTCGATGAGGCTGGCTTTATTCACCTGATAGGGCAATTCGGTGACGATGATTCGATTCTTGCCCCTTTCCATTTCCTCGTAGTGAGCGCGTGCCTGCAAAGTGACCTTTCCGCGCCCGGAGCCGTAAGCCGCT
>DYNS01000010.1 GCA_020720965.1 Anaerolinea sp.
CGGCGGTTGCGCTGAGGGCGGGGCTTTGGCTATCCTACCCGCTGGCAGAAAGCAACGACACCGCCACCTATCGTCATCTGGCGCGTTCTTTGCAAAATAAAGGGCTCAGCCGTTACAACGGAACCCGCACGCTGGGCTACCCGCTCTTTGTGGCGCTCACCCAAACCGATTCAGGCTTATACGCCGCCCAACTGAGCCTGGGGGTTGCAACGACCTTACTCATTTTTTGCTTGGGCTGGCAGGTTTCGCGCCGCGCCTGGTTTGCCGGGGCAATGGGGCTGGCGCACACTCTTAACTTGGGGCAACTGTTTTACGAAGGCGCAGTTCTGAGCGAAAGCCTGGCGACTTTTTTGCTTTTTGTCCTTCTGTTGGGGCTGGCAGTTCTCTGGAAGCCGACCCCTCCGAGGCGTTTTGCGCCCTTGGGGATTTTCCTGCTCTCCATCGCCTCGGCTGCCCTGGCGATGGTGCGCCCGCTCTTCCTCCCGGTTCCGTTTTTAGGAGCCTTCTTTACCGCCCTGTTATGGCGCCAAAAGCCCTGGCGGCAACGCTGGAGCCTTGCCCTGCTGCTCCTCCTGCCCACCCTGCTCACTTTGGGGTGGTGGGTTGCATTTATTTATGCCCGCTTTAACATGCTGGGGCTGGATTCCATGGGCGGGTATCACCTTGTCAATCACGTCACCAGTTTTTTTGAATACGCCCCGCCTCAGTACGCCTCCATTCGAGACACTTTTCTGCACTTTCGCGCCCTGCAAATAGCGGAAAGCGGCTCTGGGGTCAATACCATTTGGTCAGCCATCCCCACCCTGATGGAACAGGAAAAACTGAACTACTACGCCCTCGCCCGCCGCATGGGAGCGATTTCGCAAACCCTGATGCGCGAACACCCTTGGCTATACTTGCAGAACGTTTTGTGGGGCTGGCAGCAATTTTGGCGGGTGGGCGTTTTCTGGCGCATCCAAACCCTGCCTGGCGCCTGGCAGCCTGCCCTCGCCGCCCTCATGCTGGCAGAGCGGATGGTTTTATGGGCGCTGAACTGGCTTTTTGTTGCCGGTTCGCTTTTGCTGGCTTTTCCAGGCATCCGCGCCCGGCTGCGCCCCTCGCTATGGGTTTGGTTTGGCGTGAGCGCCGTCTGGCTCATTTCCATTGCTCAGACCCTGGCAGAACACGGCGACAACGCCCGTTTTTTGGCTCCCATGCAAAGCCTGGTCTTGCTGCTTGTAGCCGCACAGGCACAACGCTGGAGGGAAACCGCCTAACCCATGTCCCGATTCATCTTCTTCGCTTTTTTGCTCCGCCTGGGCTTGGGTGTTTTTGCCTATTACGCCCTGCCCCTGTGGGGCTACGACACCCCGCCTCAGCAGGCTGGCTACCTTTTTTTGGATGCCTACCGCCGCGACACCCAAGCCCGCGAGTTGGCGCTTTCCTCCGCCCCGCTTGCCCAAGCCTTGGACGAAAAATTCGCCTCCGACCAGTACGGCGGCTTGCTCTGGCTCAGCGCCCTGGTGTACCGCTACCTGCATCCGCACCCGTTAGGGATGGTGACTCTCGCGGCGCTGGTCGGCGCCTGGGGGGGCTGGTTCGTGTATCAGATTGGCAAACGACTGGGGGAAGAGAAAATCGCCCGCTTCGCCGCCCTGCTCCATCTCTTCTACCCCGATTCGGTTTTGCTGGGCGCGGCGCAAATGCGCGAACCGTTTTTGATGACCCTTTTGGCAATGACCTTTTACGCCGCCCTTGTGCTTTTTTCCGCTTCCCCGGCGCGTTCTGCCTGGTTTTGGCTGGGGTTGGGATTGGCAGGCTTGTTCCTGCTCTCGCCGGGCTTTGTGGCGTTGGCGCTCCTCGGCGCGGGGGGGTGGGCATTTTGGGGCGGGAGAAAAATCTCCTGGCAGGTGGGTGCGGCGGGCTTGGGCATCTTCTTGCTGGCTCTTTTGCTGCTCTCCCTCAGTTGGCAAAACCTGGTGACGATGAAAGGCGGCGGTTTTTTGGGCGTGCTGGGCAGTTGGGCGAGAGAGACAACCAAATGGAACGCCCTTACTCTTAAGGGCAGTTCCGGCATTGTGCAGGTGATGTTTGAAAGCCTGCCCCGTAGCCTGGTTCTGCCTTTCGTAACAGTGTATGGCATTTTGCAGCCGGTTCTCCCGGCGGCGCTCATCGAGCCGGGCATCCCACTTTGGCAGAGTCTTGGCATCCTGCGTGCGCTGGGATGGTATGCCTTGCTGCCCCTGCTGGGTTTTGCCCCCTTTGCGCTCGCCTCGCATCCTCAGCGCAGACAATGGCTTTGGCTGGCGGGTATCACCTGGGGTTGGGTCATTCTCGCCTCGGCACGCGGCGGCGGCGACCAGTGGGATAATCCCCGTTATCGCATCATTGCCCTGGTTTGGATGGCTCTATTGGCGGCGCAAGCCTTTTACGCCCTGCCCCATTCCCCGGCGCGGCGCTGGCTGTGGCGAATTGTGGCGGTGCTGGCAATCATCGTGCTGGTCTTCTCGCACTGGTACAGTTGGCGTTACTGGGGCATCGGTTACAACCTGGGCATTCGCAACACGGTAGGGCTTGCCCTCGCCCTCAGCGCCCTCCTGGTCGGCGCGGACTGGCTGCGCGAGCGAACCCGCCCCCGCGTTTAAGTTATAATCGCCCACTTCTGATATTCGACAGTAGAGAATGGATATTCGTTATTTGAACCTCGGATATTTACTTCGTACTTCCACTCCCTATTCTCTACTCCCTAATCCCCCCATAGGAGAAACCAAACAATGCCTACTGCGCTCGTAACCGGAATCACCGGGCAAGATGGCTCGTACCTGGCAGAACTCTTACTGCAAAAAGGCTACGAAGTTGTCGGCATGGTGCGCCGTTCCAGCACCGTCACTTTTGAACGCATCGAACACATTCAGGATGACATTCGCATCGTACAAGGCGACCTGCACGACCAATCTTCCCTTGTTGCCATGTTGGAAGAGTTCAAACCCGAAGAAGTGTATAACCTCGCCGCCCAATCCTTCGTCCCCACCTCCTGGAGCCAACCCATCCTCACCGGTGAAGTGACCGGCTTGGGCGTGGCGCGGATGCTGGAAGCCATCCGGCTGGTTAACCCCAAAATCAAGTTCTACCAGGCATCCTCCAGCGAAATGTTCGGCAAAGTAATGGAAGTGCCGCAGCGCGAAAGCACCCCCCTCTACCCGCGCTCCCCCTACGGCGTGGCAAAAGTCTACGGGCATTGGATAACCATCAACTACCGCGAATCCTTCGACATCTTCGCCACCTCCGGCATCCTCTTCAACCACGAAAGCCCCCGGCGCGGGCTGGAATTTGTGACCCGCAAAATTACCAGCACCGTTGCCAAAATCAAACTGGGCACGGCAAAAGAACTGCGCCTGGGCAACCTGGAAGCCCGCCGAGACTGGGGCTTTGCTGGAGACTACGTGATGGCAATGTGGATGATGCTTCAACACCACACCCCGGAGAGTTACGTCATCGGCACCGGCGAAACCCACTCCGTCCGCGAGTTTTGCGAGCTGGCGTTTGGGCGCGTAGGGCTAAACTACCAGGACTATGTCGTCCAAGACCCGCGCTTCTACCGCCCCGCCGAGGTAGACCTGCTCATCTCCGACCCCAGCAAAGCCAACAACGAACTCGGCTGGAAGCCCCAGGTTTCCTTCCAACAGTTGGTGGAGATGATGGTGGACGCAGACCTGGAAAGACTCTCCAAAAAGTAAACTCCGCTCCCGCTCATCAACCGCCCAAAATTGGGCGGTTGGCTTATCTCCCCATGCCCATCCCAAAAACCCTCCTGCGCCTGGTTCGCCTGCCCCTTTTGGCAGATATTTTTGCCTTCGCCGGGCTGACGGCTTACGCTGCCCTGCTCTGGCAGGTTACACGCCTTCAGTTTTCCGTGCTGGACGAGGGCTTGTATCTGTACAAGGGCATTCTCCTGGCTTCGGGCGTTTACATTCCCTTTCAGGACAACGGCTTGTGGATGAACCAAATGCCCCTCGCCTACCTCATCCCCGGTTGGGTGCAAGTGATTTTTGGCGCAGGGCTGCAAACCGGGCGTAACTATGCCCTGGCATTGGGGATTCTCTCTGGCTTGGGCTGGTGGCTCACCGCCCGCAGGCTTTCCAACCCCTGGGCGGCGAGCTTAATACCCTGGGCAATGGCGCTTAACCCGGCAGCGGCGCGGATGGTGGGCATGGCGGCTTCGCAGGGGTTGGTGGCTTGCTTGCTGGCTTGGGTTTTCTTCTTCGGGTTGGGAAAAAACCGCCTCCCCTGGCAAACCTTTCTCGCCGGGGCATTGGCGGGCATCCTCGTCATGGTGCGGATTAATCTCCTCCTGCTCTTACCCCTGCTCTTCCTCTACAGCCTGTGGGAACAGGGCAAACTCCGCGCTGTTTGGCTTTTGGCAGGCATCCTGCTGACCTTTGGCGGCACACACGCGGCGTACTTCCCCAACATTTTGCGTTTGTGGGCGCGTTGGCTGCCCCTGCCTTTCCTCGCGCCTTTTTATCCGCCTCCCAACATTCCCACCTGGCAGCCGGATTCTCCGCTGGGGTTTAAGGTGGCGAGCCTTTTTTTGGCGTTTCGGTATCACTTTTTGGCGTTGTTTGGGGCGTTGGCGGCTTTTGTTTTTGGGACGGGCAGGCAGCCCCAAACCCGCAAAATGATTCTTTTCCTGTGGCTTTTCTTGCTTTCTTCGCTGGCAATCCACGCCTGGGCATCTTTGGGGAATGAGTATTGCGTGTTTTGCTTTCCTACCTACCTTACTTTTTTTGCGGGGGCGGGGCTTCTCTTGGGGGTTATATCGCTGGCGGGGGGCAGCCTTGCTGCGCCTGCCTGGCGCAAGGCGATTGTTAGCCTGCTAACTTTGGTTTTGCTGAGCGGTATGGCGTATTCCGCAGAGGGGACAGTGCGGGATTTGTTGCCGGTGAACTTTTATCGCCGTTTGGTTTCCACGCCTGTGCCGGGCACAGAGGGCATTTTGCTCTGGCAGATGTGGGTAAACAAGTTTGGCGGCAACCTGCGCTCGGTGACGGACGGGGCGCAGGTCCTTGTGCCGGTTTTGGCAGCGTTGGGGCTGGGGCTGTTTGTCTTTTCAGCCGGGAGTCTGTTTGTGGGCAGGAAGAACAGCGCGGCGTGGGGGGCGGGGTTTGCCGTCTTTGTGCTGGCGGGGGGCGTTTTTTCGGGCGCATCCCTGCTGGGCGGGGAATATCGAGCTTACGATTGTCCTTCCAGCGTTCTCCCCGGTTACGAGGCGGTGGGCAGGCAGTTGGCGGAGGGCATCCCTGCCGGGGCAAAGGTGTACTGGTCTGGTTATTCTCCTGTGCCTTTGTTGTACCTGCCGGAGATTGAAATTTTGCCGGGGCAGCTGCACGGCGGTTATGCTTTTCGCCTGGCGGAGGATGACGAGGCGGTTTTGCGCTATGGATGGTGGAATCAGTCCCTGGCGGAGGGCTGGCTGGCGCAGGCGGATGTGCTGATTGTGGAGGAGCGCAACCTCGGCAAGGATGACTGGCTGAATGCCCAATTGCCCGCGTTTTTTGAGGAATCTTTTCGCACCGCGCCCCAATCCTGCGAAGCCAGGTCGGCTTTGGTGGTGTTTAACCGTAAGAAGTGAGAGAGGAAGGCTTTGATGGAAATCGAACTTAATGAAATTTATCATGTGGACTGTGCCGATTTTATGCAGCAAATGAGCGCAGACAGCGTCGATTTGACAGTTACTTCTCCCCCTTATGACGATTTGAGAAACTATAACGGTTATCGCTTTAATTTTGAAGCCGTTGCTTCAGGTCTGTATCGCGTTACCAAGCCTGGGGGGGTTGTTGTTTGGGTTGTAGGGGATAGAATCGCTAACGGGAATCGTTCCTTAACCAGTTTCCGGCAGGCGTTGTTTTTTCAGGAATGTGGTTTTAATGTGCATGACGTGATGATTTATAAAAAGAAGAACACGCCTTTTATGCGTTCTAATGCCTATACAAACAGTTACGAATTTATGTTTGTCTTTAGCAAAGGAAAGCCCGGCACATTTACGCCATTAACCGAAAAGACTGTTCGGCATGGTTTTGAAATGCTTGTTCATAACAAGGGAGCGGATGCGGTGAACAAGAAAGTGCTTAAAGAATTGAAAGAAACCAAGACGCGCACAAACATTTGGGAGTATGCGGTTGGTTTGGGCGGTTCTACCAGCGATAAAGAAGCCTTTAAGCACCCGGCTATCTTTCCAGAAAAGTTAGCAGAAGACCACATTCTTTCCTGGAGTTTGCCGGGCGGACTTGTTTTTGACCCTATGTGTGGCAGCGGGACAACCTGTAAAATGGCAAAGAAGAACGGACGCAATTATCTTGGCTGTGATATTTCTGCCGAGTATGTTGAAATTGCCAGAAACCGCTTGGAAAAATATCAGCCGCATCCTACTTTGTTTTCAGGTATCTGATGGCGTTTTCTAGCAGAGTGATATTGTCTTTGAACCTTCCGATACCGGTGTTGCAACTGTCGCATATCCAGCCTCTAATTCGTCCTGTTTCGTGGTCATGGTCCAGTACAACCTTGCTGGTTAACCCAGGGATGGTGGTTTTTTTGCAAATGGGGCAGCGAAACGGCTCAAGTTCAGGTCTGGTTATTTCCCATTTTCGTTTTTCGGCAGCCGGGGCGGATACTCCGTCTAAAATCACCCGGCATTCATCGCAGGAGGGGCGGCGGATAATGCGGTTATTAATTCCATTCTGATTGCGGCTAAAATTGGGGGTCGGCAAAAGGCGGTGGCAGATATTACAAACTTTGTTGGGAAAGTTATCGCCCGTTTTTGTCACATCGAAGATGTCAAACATATCATGTGTCAGCATCACGCTTTGACCGCTGACGACGAAAAAGACGGATGGTTCATCCGTCAACTCTCCTTGGATGATGCCCACTTCCTGTTTGCGGATGAGGGTATCACCAACCCGAAGGTCTTCTTTGGCGACTACAAAGACTCTATTTCCCGTTGTCATCTTCCCCCTCCAACAAAGAAGAAACTGTTACCCCCAGTGCCTCTGCAATTTTGGCAATGTTCAGCAGGGTAATGTTCTTTTCGGCGCGCTCAATCATGCCGATATAGGTGCGGTGTAGCCCCGCCTTTTCGCCCAGCGATTCTTGCGAAATCCCCACTCTGGCGCGTTCTTTCCTGACCTTGTTGCCAAATTGCTGCAAAATAGACTTGTTCATGTATACCTCCGGGGGCAGTATAAAAATTTGCCAGACCACGCACTACATACTATGATTAGCGCAGTCGAATCGTCCTCGGTTTATAATGTGCCTCTTTCCGCCTGCCCCCTGCGGCAGAATTTTTACCCAAAGGCAAAAAACGCAAATGGATGTTTCAATCGTCATTCCCGTTTATAACGAAGAAGAAAGCCTGCCTCACCTGCACGCCGCAATTGAGACCGCCCTCGCCGGGCTGACCCGCACCTGGGAGGTGATTTACGTCAACGATGGCAGCCGCGACCAATCCCAGACGGCGCTGGAGAAACTGGCAGCCCAAGACCCGGCGCGGGTTTGTGTGGTGGAATTTCGGCGCAATTTTGGGCAAACCACCGCCGTTGCCGCCGGTATAGACCACGCTCGCGGCGATGTCATTGTCTTTTTAGATGCCGACCTGCAAAACGACCCGGCAGACATCCCCATGATTTTAGACAAACTGGATGAAGGCTACGATGTCGTCTCTGGCTGGCGCAAGAACCGTGAAGATAACGCCCTCACCCGTAACCTGCCCTCCCACATGGCAAACTGGCTCATTTCCAAAGTCACCGGCGTACACCTGCACGACTACGGCTGCACCCTCAAAGCCTATCGCCGCGAGGTGATTACCGGTTTTCGGCTCTACGGCGAGATGCACCGATTCATCCCCGTTTACGCCAACGCCATCGGCGCAAAAATGCTGGAAGTGCCGGTGCGTCACCATGCCCGGCAGTTTGGCAAAAGCAAATATGGCTTGGAGCGCACCGTCAAGGTCGTGCTGGATTTAATCGCCGTGCAGTTTCTTACCCGGTACTCTGCCAAGCCCATTTACCTGTTTGGCGGTGGCGGAATTGCCATGTTTGCGGCGGGCTTCGCCGGGTTGCTCTTTTTAGCGGTTCGCAAGTTAATCATTCAGGTCGATATTCTCACCTCCCCCATATTCATCATCGCCGTTTTACTGGCGCTGATGGGCTTCCAATCCATTCTCATGGGCTTAATCGCGGAACTTCTCGTCCGCACTTACCACGAATCGCAGCAAAAACCGACCTACACCCTCCGCAAAGTCATTCGGGGTTAGGCTTCCTCGCCGGAAAAACGTAGCAGCAGCACCGCCCCCAAAATGAGCAAACTCCCCCATGCCTGCCCGCTCTGAAACCGCTCTGCCAGAAAAAAGTAAGCGATGAGGGCTGTAAAAGCCGGTTCCAAACTGACGATGAGATTGGCAACGCTGGAGGGCAGGTAGGTCAGGCTGACGTTGTATAAACCAAAACCTAAAAGGGTAGGCAGCAGCGCCAAAGCCAGCAAAATGCCCCAGGCAGGCAGAGAATTCCCCAGCCAGAGCAGGCTTCCCTTGCCCGGCAGCGGGTAGGGCTGGCTGTTAAACAAGAGCAGGAAAAACGCCGCAAACCCAAAGGTGAAGAGGAGGGTTGCCCAGGGGTTTAATCCACGCTGAGAGGCAGACCTGCCCAAAATGCTATATACCGCATACAAAAACCCGGAACCAACCCCGGTCAGGATGCCCGTTAAGTTGGTTTGCCACACTTGGGGCGTTAACGCCTCGGCGACCAGGGCGCAGCCGACCAGGCTGAGAAATGCCGCCGTTAATTTGAGCGCTCCCAGCCTTTCCTTCAGCAGCCACCAGCCCAACAGAGCGGTGAACCCGCCGGAGGAGTATGCCAGCACAGTGGCAACTGCCGCCCCGTTGAGAGAGACCGAAAGAGTCCAGGCGGCGTTAAAAATCGCCAGCACCAGCCCGTACCCGGCAAGGTAAGGCAGGTGTTGGCGAGAAATGTTTAACAAGACCGGGCGAAAGAGCGCCAGAGAGAATAAAAGTCCCAGCGCCACGAATAAATCACGCCAGAACGCCAGTACCAGGGCGGGCAGATGGTAGGTCTGGCTGAGATAACGGATGAAGATGGCAGTGGTGGAGAGGATGAGGGCGCTCAGGAGGGCGATGGTGTACCCGCGTGAGAGGCGTGAAAGGGAGTGCATTATTCCGCCGCGCTTATTTCCAGCAATGCCTGGCGCAGTTGTTCCACTTCTTCCAGGGTGTTGTAATGCACCCCGCCGACTCGTACCATGCCGCCGCTTTCTTCCAGCCCCAGGCGCTCGGTGACGTGAATGGCGTAGTAGTTGCCATCCCAAACGTAAATGCCGCGTTGAGCAAGTTCCTCCGCTACGCGGCGGGGGTGCAGGTTGCCCAGGCGGAAGGAGTAGGTTGCCACGCGCTGATGCAGTTTGTTGGGGTCGGATTGTCCGTACAGGGTTAGCCCCGGTACGCTTTGCAGGGCTTGCAGCAGGGCGCGGGAGAGTTCCGATTCGTAGGCGCGGATGGAGCGCATGGCTTTTTTGAGTTCCAGCCTGCGCCCGGTGTAGCCCTCTTCGCTGAGGGCTTCCATCTGTTCTGCGCCGAATTGGTTGCCCAGCCATTGCAAATATTCCAACGCGCCCAACACACCGGCAATGCCTTCGTGGTTTTGGGTTCCGGTTTCAAATTTGCCCGGCAGTTGGTTGGTGGCGGGGCGCACTTTGTAGGCAAAAAGCTCTTGCAGCAGGCTTTGCTTGCCGTAGAGAATGCCAACGTGTGGACCAAAAAATTTGTAAGCGGAGGTGACGAGGAAGTCGCAGTCCAACGCTTGCACGTCTATGGGGGCGTGGGCGGCGTATTGCACCGCGTCCACGTAGGTCAGCGCCCCGGCTTGGCGTGCCAGGGGTAGGATGCGGCTGAGAGGATTGATGGTGCCGAGGGCGTTAGAGGCGTAGCCGATTGCCAGCAGGCGCGGGCGATTTTCCAGGGCGAGGCGCAGGCTTTCTTCGTCCAGGCTGCCATCTTCGGGGTGAAAATCCACCCAGCGGATGTTGACTCCCTTTTCTTCTGCTGCCAGCGCCCAGGGGGAGATGTTGGCATCGTGGTCCAGCCGGGTGAGGACGATTTCTTCGCCTGCCTGCCAGGTGCGTGCCAGTGAGCGGCTGATGTGCAGGGTGAGGCTGGTCATGTTGTTGCCGAAGATGATTTCCGCGGCGCTGCGGGCGTTGTAAAAATCTGCCATTGCCTGGTGGGCTTCTTCCAAAATGGCATCGGATGCCCGGCTTGTGGGGAAGGCGCCTTCGTGGTTGGCGTTGTTTTCCAGCAGGTAGCGGGTGAGGCGCTCCAGCGAGGGTTGGGCGATTTGGGTTCCGCCGGGGTTGTCGAAGAAGGTGGCGGGGCGCTGCAGGGTGGGGAATTGGGCGCGGAGGAGGGGCAGGTTGAGGGTCATGGGGGTTATGCCAGGTAGTCTCTCAGGTTACGGCTGCGGGTGGGGTGGCGGAGTTTTCTCAGGGCTTTGGCTTCAATTTGGCGGATTCGCTCGCGGGTGACGTTGAAGTAGCGGCTTACTTCTTCCAGGGTGTGGTCTTTGCCGTCTATCAGCCCAAAGCGCAGTTCCAGCACCTGCCTTTCGCGCTCGGAGAGGGCGGCGAGGGCGTTTTGAACCTGTTCGCGGAGCATTTCGCGGGCGGCGGCATCCATCGGCTCCAGCGCGTCATCGTCCTGGATGAAATCTCCCAGTTGGGAGGAGTCTTCGTCTCCGACGGGTCCTTCCAGCGAGACGGGTTCTTCTGCCGAGCGCAGGATTCTATCCACTTTGGCGGTTGCGGTTTCCCAGCGGCGTTGGACGGAGATTTCTGGCTCCACGCCTTCGGCTTTGGCTCGCAGGATGGCTTGCACGTCTGCGGCGGAGAGGTAGCCTGCCTCGAGGGCGAGTTCATCGGTGTTGGGTTCGCGCCCGTATTGCTGCACCAGGGAGCGTTGGACGCGCAGGATGCGGGTGATGGATTCGAACAGGTGGACGGGGATGCGGATGGTGCGGGCTTGCTCGGCGATGGAGCGGTTGATGGATTGGCGAATCCACCAGGTGGCGTAGGTGCTGAATTTGAAGCCTCGGCGCGGGTCAAATTTGTTGACGGCGCGGAGCAGCCCCAGGTTGCCTTCTTGTATCAGGTCCAGGAATGAGATTCCTCGCCCCAGGTAGCGCTTGGCTACGCTGACGACCAGGCGCAGGTTGGCGCGGATGAGCGCCTGGTTTGCGTCTTCGGCGCGGAGCTCGATGGTGCGGGTGTCGAAGCGCAGGTCTTCTTCGGGGGGGAGAGCCTGGTACAGGTCTGATGCGGTGGGGCAGAGAGAGCCGGAGAGGTCGCAATAGTCCGAGAGCCATTCGGCGGCGGCGGGGGGCAGGAGGTATAAGCCGAGGAAGAGGTTGAAGGCGTTGGCTGCCAGCCCGTCCCAGAGGGCATCCCGCCCCCAGGAGCCGTTATCCAGGTAGGCACGCAGGTAGGAGGGGGTATCGGCATCCCATCCTTGCCGCAGGGACTGCGCTTCTGCCAGCACAAGGCGCATGGGGGGCAGGCTGGTTTGCAGGCGGGTGGCATCTTCTTCCAGCCGCCTCCAAGCGATGAGGAGCTCGTCTGCAACGGCGCGATATACGCCGGAGAGGGGTGCGCCGGGTTCGCTGCGCCGCCGAAGGGTTTCAAAGAGCCGCCACGAGTCAATCATGGTGGAGAGGCGGAATTCGCTATCGGCGTGGAGGAGTTTGACCTGCCCAATTTCCCTCAGGTAGAGACGCACCGGGTCTTCGGAGAGTTCGTCTGATATTCCGATGTGCGAAAAATCCAGCGGGTCTTCCGCTTCGGCGAGTTCTTCCGCGCCCAGGTCCATTTCCTCCACTTCGGCGTTTAGGTCTTCGCCGGAAATTTCTCTGGCATCGGGGAGGAGGTCTTTGGGGGTTTTAATGTCGCTTTGGGGTTTTCGGGGCATTTTCACTCCGGCGGTAATCGCTCATTTTTTGCCTGGCAACATCCAGGTAATTTAGGGAGAGCATGTAACTCTTCATCATTTCCTGGTAGGCGGAGGCGCGGGTGTCGCCGCTTTCCTGGGCTTCTTGCATCATAAAGCGGAGATGGTTAACTGCCTCGCTGAGGGTGAGCCGCCGCCTTTGCAAAATCATGCGTGTAATTTCGTCCAGCAGGCGGTCATCGGGGTCTCTTTTGGGGGTGGGCAGGCGCATCAGCGTCTCGTAGGGGGGCAAAAGGGCTTCGCCCATGCGGGTTTGCACAAAGAGCGGGGTATCGGTTTCGTCCTGTTCCTGGGCTTGTTGCAGAAGGCGCAAAAAAACCTGATGGTCAGTATACTCGAAATCGGCATCCGAAAGCGGTTGCAGGCGCGATTCTTGCAAGCGGCGGTCTATTTGCGGCAAAAGGTGAGGGCGGCGCAGCAGATACGCCAGGCAGGTTTGCTCCAGTTGAAAGAGGGGATTGGCGGCGGGAGCATTCTTCTGCGCCGGTGCGGGGGGCTGTGCCGGGCTTTTTCGGGGGCGAGGGGCGGGCGCGGCTGTTGCCTGTTTGCCGATTAAGGAGCGTTCATCCACCTTCAGGCGGCGCGCCAGCATCTGCCGGTACGAGTCGCGCTCGACGGGGTTGGGCAGGTCTTCCACCAGGGGCAGCATTTGGGCAACGATTTCCGCCTTGGTGCGGTGGTCGTGCAGGTCTTTGCCGGTGAGCAGGGTGTCCAGGACGTGTTCCACAATCGGTTTGGCGTTTTGCATCAGGCTGCGCCATTCTTCCGGGTTGCGTGCCACAATTTCGTCCGGGTCCAAGCCATCTGGCAGGCTGGCGACTCGCAGGTCTGCCTGCAGGCGGGCTTCGTGCCTCAGGAGACCGCGCGCGTCAAAGCGCAGTTCTTCTTCCCTGTCCAGGGCTTCGCGGGCGGCTTCCAGTCCGCGCAGGATGGCTTTTTGCCCGGCAGCGTCTGGGTCTAGCGCCAGTACAATTTTGCGGCTAAAGCGTTTGAGCAGGCGCAGCTGTTCTTCGGTCAGCGCCGTGCCCATCGGGGAGAGGACGTTCTCAAAGCCAGCCTGATGCAGGGCGATGACATCCAGGTAGCCTTCTACAATGACAACCTGGTCGGCGGCGCGGATGGGTTTGCGGGCGCGGTCTAAGCCGTAGAGGATGCGTCCTTTGTGGAAGAGCGGGGTTTCGGCGGTGTTGATGAACTTTGCCTGGTCTTTGTTGGGGTCTTCGGGGTGCAGGCGCGCCCCAAAGCCTGCCATGCGCCCGTTCTCGTCTCGAATGGGAATCATGATTCGGTGACGGAAGCGGTCGTACACCCGGCGAGTTTGTCCGGCTTCGTCACGCACGCTCAGCAGCCCGGCTTCTTGCAGGTCTTCTTCGGCGTAGCCCCGGCTGCGAAAGTGTTTTAGCAGGGCATCCCATTCGTTGGGAGCGTAGCCCAGCCCAAAGGTTTCTATCGTTTCTGGGGTCAGTTGGCGTTTTTGACGCAGGTAGGCGAGGGCGGATGCGCCGGAATCGGTTTGGAGGAGTTGATGGCGGTAGAAGAGGGAGGCTTCTTCCAGCAGGGTTCGCAGGTGTTCGTATTGTTCTTTGGTTTGCGGGGCAAGGGGGTTGCGTTCTTCCAGCGTTACCCCGGCGCGTTGGGCGAGGTGTTCCAGGGCTTCTCTAAAATCCCAGCCCTGGCGCTTCATCACAAATTTGAAGATGTCTCCGCCCTCGTTGCATTCGCCAAAGCAGCGCCAGGTTCCGGTTTCGGGCCAGATGACGAAGGCGGGGGTGTGACGGTTGTCGTGGAAGGGGCAAAAGCCGCTGTAACTGCGCCCGCTGCGGCGCAGTTTTACCCCGGCTTCGGCAGCCAGGTCCAAAATGTCTACCCGCGATTTGATTTCGTCAATGCTGGACATGGTTGGGGGCTTAGGCGGCGGAGGCGCAAAGGATGGAGAAGTCGCCTTCCAGGCGGTATGCGCCTGTTTCGGCTGGCACAAGCAGGGATTGGAAGCGGCTGAGATTTACACTCTGCCCGGCGGCGTAGACTTGCGCCTCGCCGCGTGTAACCGTAAGGGCGTGGAATCCGCGCCCGGCGGTGTTGCGCTCCTGAGGGGTGGAGAGCAGCGACAGGTCAAAATAGGGGCTGCGGAGCAGTTCTTCCCCGCTGCCGGGGCGCAGAATTTCGCCCTGGGCTTGCGGGTCGGTGACGGCGATGGATTTTTCCACATGCAGCACGCGCCCATCGCTTTGGGGGCGGTTCCAGTCGAAGACTCTGTAGGTTAAATCGGAGGTTTGTTGGACTTCGTACACCAGCAAGCCCGGACCCAGGGCATGAATGGTCCCGGCAGGCATGTAGATGGTGTCTCCGGCTTGGGGGAAGTGCCTTTGCACCAGGGGCAGAATGGCTTCGGTGCCGATGGCGGCGCGTAGGGCTTGGGGCGAGGTTCCGGGTTCAATTCCGGCAATCAGTTCCGCCTGTGGTTCGGCTGCCAAAATGTGCCAGGCTTCGGTTTTTCCCATAAAGCCTTCGCCTTCCAGGGCGCGGGCTTGGGCATCGTTGGGGTGGACCTGCAAAGAAAGCCAGCGGGCGCAATCTAACAGTTTGATGAGCAGAGGAAAGTGCCCGGCGGGGCGGTCTTCTCCCAGGATTTGGCGGGGGTAGGCTTGGGTTAACTCTGCCAGGGTTGCGCCGGAAAATTCGCCGCCGCGCACCGTGTTTTGCTCGTAAATTGCCCAAATTTCGGCAATGGGCTGGTCTGCCTGCTCTGGGGGCAGGTTTGCCACCTCCGCCAGGGCGCGTCCGCCCCAAACGTAGTGACGCACGGCAGGGAGAAAGGAAAGTAAGGGAAGTTGAGGCATGAGGCTCCTATTTTTTGTGAAACCAAATCCATTGCAGGGCGTTTTCGCCGCGCAGGAACTGGTAATAAACCCAGGTGAGAAGGTGCAAGACGAACAGCACAAACAAAAGGGTGGAGGCGGCAGCGTGCCAGGCTCGCAAGGGGAAAACGTAAAAATCCGCCGGGATAACCAGCCCCGCCGCCGAAAAAACGCCCGCCTGCAAGGTCAGCGCCATTCCGCTTAACGACATCAGCAGGGTGATGAGATATAGAAGCCACTGCACCGGAACCGCGATTTGGGCAAGGAGGGGCTTGGGCTTGGCGAGGGGGTTTTTCTTCGCCCGCCGGGTCGGTTTCCGTAGCCGCAGGCGAATTGCCAGCCTGAGCAGGGTGAGGGTGAAGAGTATCAGTCCCAGCCCCCCATGAATCAGCGCCGGGATGGTTTTTTCGGAGGCGCTGCCGGAGGCAATCCCCAACAGGAAGGTTGCGCCCAGCAAAATCGCCGAGAGCCAGTGCAGGAGGATGAGGGCAGGAGGGTAGGGCGACATGACGCAGTTGAGTATAACAAAAAAACAAGGCGGGCAAAAACCGCCTTGTTTTTGAAATCTGCGGGCAAGCCCGCCCTAGTATTTGATGGAACTGAGGGTGTTCAACTTGTCCCAACGGTGCGTGGCGAGGATTTCCCGCACGGTTCCGGTAAGCCCGCGAATGCCGAGCGAGTCGGTTTTGGCGCCGCTGCCGAAATAACGCACGCCCCGCAGCAGTTCTCCGTCTGTAATGCCGGTTGCGGCAAAAAAGACATCGTCTGAAGAAACCAGGTCGTCTATGGTCAGCACTTTGCAAAAGTCGTAGCCCATCTCTTCGCCTTTTTGCAATTCTTGCGGGTTGCGGGCAAATAATTTGCCCTGAATTTCGCCTCCCATGCCGCGCAGGGCGCAGGCGGAGATGACTCCTTCGGGTGTGCCGCCAATGCCTAGCAGAGCGTCAATCCCGGAGTCGCCCCAGCAGGTCATCAGCGAGGCGGCAACATCACCATCCGGGATGAGGCGGATGCGTACTCCCAGGGCGCGGACTTCCGCCACGAGGGCATCGTGTCGGGGGCGGTCCAGGATGACGACTGTTAAATCTTCCAGCGCTTTGCTGCGGGCTTTGGCAATGGCTCTCAGGTTGTCTGCCACCGGGCGCTCGATGTCGATTTTGCCTTTGGCTTCTGGACCGACCACAATTTTGTTCATGTACAAAAAAGGACCGGGGTTGTACATGGCTCCACGAGGCGCGGCGGCGATGGTGGCGATGGCGTTGAGGTTGCCGCTTGCTACAAGGCGGGTTCCGTCTATGGGGTCTACGGCAATATCCACCTTTGGTCCTTCGCCTGTGCCAACGGCTTCGCCGTTGTAGAGCATGGGCGCTTCGTCTTTTTCGCCCTCGCCGATGACGATGACCCCCGCCATGCGGATGGAGGAGAGGACGATGCGCATGGCATCTACGGCGGATTTGTCGGAGGTGTTTTTATCTCCGCGCCCCATCTGCCGACCGGCGGCAAGGGCGGCGACTTCGGTTACACGTACCAGTTCCAGAGCAAGGTTTCGGGTTGGTTCCATTTTCACTCCTGAGAAAAAAATACGGTGACGCTGTTGTTTGCGTCACCGAACGAACCAGGTAATGAAGTAGTATCCCAGGGCAGCCCCCCATAGCCACGAGTCGATGCGGTCGAAGGCGCCGCCGTGACCGGGGATGAGGCTCCCTGAGTCCTTCATGCCTGCCTGACGCTTGAACATGCTTTCCCCCAGGTCGCCCAGCGGGGTGAAGATGCCCGCCGCCAGCCCGAAGAGCGCCCCTTGCCAGAGGGGGAGGTGTAAAGGTCCCCAGGTGGAATAGGCGTAAGCGAAGAAAATCCCTGCCAGTGCGCCGGTAAAGGCTCCGGCGGCGAATCCTTCCCAGGTTTTTTTGGGGCTAAGGCGGGGGGCGAGGGGGTGCTTTCCGTAAGCCGCGCCAATGGCGTAGGCTCCGGTATCTACCATCCAAATGGTGGGCAAGACGAACATGACCCACCAGCCGCCATCCGGCAGCATTCGCAACCGTAAAAGGTAGGAGCCAATCCAACCCAGGTATAGGAAGGCGCTAATGCCAACGGCGAATTCTTCGGCGGCATGGTCTTGTCCGCGTTCAAATTGGTGCAGGTGCCATGCCATGAGGAGAAAGGTGAAGAAGGTGAAGAAGGGAGCCGCTGCTTCGCCCCAAAATTGTGCGGTGAATAAAAAGCCGCCTACCCCCAACACGGTGAGCCTGCGGGCGGGACGCAAACCGGCGTGCTGAAAGGTTTGCAGGTATTCCCATGTGGCCGCGCAGAGGAAGAAGCCCATGAGTAAAAAGTAAGGGATGCCGCCAAAGATGACGGCAGGAAGACCGATGGCGACAAGGGCAAGCGAGGTGATTGCCCGCCTAGCCATTTTTGCCCTCGTACTCCGCCGATTTCACCCGACCAAAGCGCCGGTCTCGCTGTGCGAATTCTTGCAGGGCACGCAGAAATTCTTCCCGGTCAAAGTCGGGCCAATAGGTGGGGGTGACATACCATTCGGAGTATGCCGCCTGCCAGATGAGGAAGTTGCTGATGCGAAGTTCCCCGGAGGTGCGGATGATTAAATCCGGGTCGGGGACTCCGGCGGTGTAGAGGTAACGGCTGACGACTTCTGAATCCACGCTCTCGGCGGGGACTCCGTCTCGAATCATCTGCTGCACGGCGTGGATGATTTCATCCCTGCCGCCGTAGTTGAGGGCGATGTTGATGGTGAGTTTTTGGTTGTTGCGGGTGGTTTGGAGGGCGCCACGTACTTTCTCTTGCAGAAAGGCGGGCAGCTGCTCCAGCTTGCCAATGTGCCGAATTTGTACCCCCTGCTCGTGCAGTTCTTTCAGTTCGTGGTCTATCACGTCTTCCAAAATCCGCATTAATCCCAGCACTTCTTCTTTGGGTCTGCCCCAGTTTTCGGTGGAGAAGGCGTAAAGGGTGAGGTATCTTACTCCAAACTCTACACAGGCTTTGATAATGCGGCGCAGGTTTTCGGTTCCGGCTTTGTGCCCTGCCAGGCGGGGCAAGCCGCGCTTTAATGCCCAGCGCCCGTTGCCATCCATAATGATGGCAACGTGCTGAGGGGCATGGGGGAGAATCGGTTGGGAGGGTGAGTCGCTCATGAGGGCGCGGAAGCCTACACTTCCATAATTTCGCGCTCTTTGTTCTGACCAATCTTGTCCACTTCGGCGGTAAACCGGTCGGTCAGTTTTTGCAGGTCGTCTTCGCCGCGTTTGCGTTCATCTTCCGAGACGAGTTTTTCGCTTTCAAAGTCTTTAATGTCTTTAATAGAGTCGCGCCGGATGTTTCGCAGGGAAACCCGCGCCTCCTCCAGCCGGTGATGCACCTGCTTCGCCAGGTCGCGGCGGCGCTGCTCGGTGAGGGGAGGTAGGTTCAGACGGATGACCTGCCCATCGTTGTTGGGGTTCAGCCCCAGGTCTGAGGCGAGGATGGCTTTTTCCACCGCCTTGAGGGCGGTTTTGTCGAAGGGCTTAATCATAATCGTACGCGGTTCCGGGATGCTGATGGTTGCCAATTGCATCAACGGGGTGGGCGCTCCGTAGTATTCCACGTGCAGCCTTTCCACCAAGCCGGGGTGGGCGCGCCCGGTTCGGATGGTTCCCAAGTCTTCTTGCAGGGAATGGATGGATTTTTGCATGTGGGATTCGGTTTCTTTGAGAAGGTCTTTTATCATCGTGTGCCTCCTGGGCTTATTTATTTTAAGGATACACTAAAACCCGAAAATACGCCACTGCCGCGCCGCCAGGGTTACAATGGGCGTTATGACAAAACTTCGTCTGGATGTGTTGTTGTTGGAGCGCGGGCTGGTGGAAAGCCGCGCCAAAGCCCAGGCGGTCATCATGGCTGGGCAGGTGCGCGTCAACGGTCAAATGGCAGATAAAGCCTCCGCCTCCTACCCGCCGGATGTACCGCTGGAAGTCATTTCGGGTCCCCGCTTTGTCTCGCGTGGCGGAGAAAAACTGCTCGGCGCTCTGCAAGCCTTCCCCGTTTCCCCTCTGGGCAAAGTGTGTGTGGATGTGGGCGCTTCCACCGGCGGGTTTACGGATTGTCTTTTGCAGCATGGGGCGCAAAAAGTGTACGCCATAGACGTTGGCAAGGGCATTTTGCATTGGAAACTCCGCACCGACCCGCGTGTGGTGGTGATGGAAGAAACCAACGCCCGTTATGTGGAAAATCTGCCAGAGCCGGTGCATCTCATCGTTTGTGACGCCTCCTTCATCTCCCTCAAACTGCTTCTGCCACCCATGCGCCGTTGGCTGGGGCAAACCCCGGCAGCCCAGGCGCTGACTCTCATCAAACCCCAGTTTGAAGCCGGGCGCAAAGACTCGGCGCGGGGCGAGGGGGTTATCCGCGACCCTGGCATTCATCGCCGCGTTTTGCTGGAAACCCTGACCTTTGCTCACTCCATTGGCTTTCAGACTCTCGGTTTGGCACGCTCGCCCCTGTTGGGACCCAAAGGCAACGTGGAATTTTTAGCATGGCTCCAGCCCCAAGCAGCCCCCTCGCTGGAAGAGATACCTACCCTCGTGCAAGCCGCCCTGCAACCCGTAGGGGGTTAAACCGGCTCCTGAGGCTCTGCCGCTTTGGAACGCGAAACCGCCAAAATTTGCTCCACCGTCATGTTGTTAAAACTCTTATCGGATGGGTGATAGTGAACATGCACCCGCCTCACGTTTGCCACTTCGGCGCAAAGCATGGACTCAATTTGGCTGGCAATTTCATCCCCTTCGCGCACGCTCATGTGCCCATCCACGCCCACCGTCAGGTTGACGACAATGTGCGGACCAAAGCGGTGCGCCTGAATTTCTTGAATCTGCTCCACTTTTGCCATTCGCTGGACTTTTTGGGCAATTTGCTCTGCCAGGGTTTGGCTCGGCACAGCATCCATCAATTCCACGCTCGACTCTCGCAAAATGTGAATCCCCGTCCGCAAAATGAGCAGGGCAACCAGCGCCCCCGCCAGCGGGTCCACCCAGGGCAGCCCACGCTGACCGAGGAAAATCCCCACCGAAGCCGCCGATGCCGAAAACAAATCGTTGCGATGGTCAAAAGCCAACGCCTGCACCATCGGGTTTTGGGTTTCTTGTGCCAGGCG